>JAOUHG010000008.1 GCA_029865265.1 Candidatus Krumholzibacteriia bacterium
GGGCATCCTCGACACGCTGGCCGAGGTGTACTACGCGCGCGGCGAGTACGACGACGCCATCAAGATCGGCCGCGAGGCGCTGGCCAGCGATCCCGACGATCCGTACTTCAAGGAACAGGTGGAGAAATTCAAGAAGGCGAAAGAGGAAGCCGATCAGGCGATGCGGTGAGTGCGAGGGGGGCCGTCGCGGGTGCGGGGACAGTCATATCGCTTCGCGGCGAGTTCCGCAGCGCGACTACCAGACGGAGTTCTGTCGCGCGAGGACTGTCTGAGCAAGCGAAGCGATATGACTGGACCACACTCTGAAGGCGTCCGCCGCGAAGAGACATGACGGCCCTCGTCACCTTCGGAGTCAGGCCGCCAGTTCCTGCTTCGGGCACAGCGACGGAATCTTGTCCACGTACGTGTCCAGCTTGACGCCGAACGTCTCCGTGAACACTGTGGCGTCGCACACGTTGTCCTCGAGCAGCATGCTCAACTCGTCCAGCGTGAGCGGGAACCCGCGGAAATGCTGCGCGAACTTCACCAGCGGTTTTGCCAGCAGCGACGAGACCGACATCGTGTTGGGCCACACGCCGTACACGCGCGCCACCTTTTCCAGAATATCCACAAAGGCAATCCGTTCCGGGCCGCCGATCTCGTAGGTGCGACCCTGCGTTTCCGGCATGGTCACCGTGCGGGCCAGCGGGCCGACCACGTTGGCCAGCGACACCGGCTGCATGAGTGACTTGCCGCCATCGATGACGGGAACCACCGGTCGTGTGACCAGGTCCGCCACCAGCGGGTGGAACTCGTCGCCCGGGCCGAAGATCACCGACGGGCGGAAGATCGTCCAGCGCATCCCCGTTTTCTTGAGGATTTCCTCGGCTTCGTACTTGGTGCGGTGGTAACCCGAAGGCGCATCCGGGCGCGCGCCCAGGCCACTCAGGTACACTGCGCGCTGCACGCCTTCGCGCGCGGCCGCGTCGAAGATGGAGTAGGCGGCCTCGGTGTGCATCGCCTCGTAGGTGATGCCGTCCTGCGGCTCTTCGCGGCGAATGCCCACCAGGTGGATCACCGCGTCGCAGCCGGCGGCGGCGCGCAGGCACGCGTGCGTGTCCAGCACGTCACCCGTCATCACGTCGAAACCCTCGCGCGGATCGATTTTGGATACGCTGTCCACGCGCACCAGCAGGCGCACGTCGTGGCCCTGCTGCTTGAGTTCACGGCGCAGGGCGGACCCCACAAAACCGGTTCCGCCGGTTACCAGAATCTTCATTGCTGATCGCCTTCCTTGCCGCAGATCGGGCATTCGCTGATCTGGCTTGTATAATAGACGCGGCAGTCTTCGCAGCGCGACAGTTCATCCCCGGCCTCGCCACCCTCGAGGGCGGTCCAGGTGTCATCCTTCTCGGAGATGGGGACGTAGAGCTCCATCATGCCTTCTTCGTTCTCGACCGCCAGCGACAACAGTCCCTGGTCGTCGAGCATGAAGCGAACGCTCTCCAGCGGCGCAACGGAGGCGTAGATGGCGATGAGTTCCCATTCGCCCTCATCGTCGAGACCCTCGTGATTGGCACAGATCACGGAGTTGAAAATGGGTGTAAAACACTCGCTGCATACGGGATCCCCGCATACCGCGCAGGTTCCCACCATGGTGCCGTCGGCGTGGTCGCACTTCATCGTCTGTTCCTCACGATCTGTACATTCGGATATCGTACTGGGCGCCGAGTTCCTTGGCGAACAGACGGCACGGATCCGGGTCGAACCCGGGTGTTGCGACAAACTCGCATACGGTGTCGATTCCGGCGGCCACCGAACAACGGATGAAGTCGCGTATTAGCTCCCACTCCTCCGCGGCCACCGCGGGGTACGCAAGCGTGTTGTGGGTGGTGGCGGTGGTTCCGTAGAACACCACCACGATCTCGTCCACCTTGCCGGCCAGTTCCGGAGTCACATCGCGCCCCGCGGTGTGGTTGGCCAGCCCGCCCGTGTTGATACGCACGCGCAGACCGCGTTCCTTCGCCACGGTGGCGAGCGCGAGCGTGTGCTCGAGACCGTCCATGGGATCGACGACCCCGGTCAGCACCGCTTCGTCTTCGTCCTCCCTGGAAACCGGCTCCAGGTCCGCCGGCCCGGCGGAAGCGGCCTGAATATAAACCGACCCGTCGATCCTGTAAACGGGTCCCGGCAGCGCCTCGGCGGTGATGCCCATGGCCGCCAGGTAGTTCCCGGTGGTGATGCGCGCCACCTCCGCCAGCGGGAGGTCCTTGATTCTCGCGATGGTGCGCGCCACGTGGGCCACGAACGACGGCTCGTTGCGCTTGCCGCGCCACGGGTGTGGCGTCAGGTAGGGGGAGTCCGTCTCCAGCACGATCTTCTCGATGGGAAGGGCCGCCACCGTCTCGGAGAGACGCGCGTTGCGATACGTCACCACGCCCCCGATGCCCACGTGGAAGCCCAGGTCGAAGATGCGCTGCGCGTCCTCCGGGCTCCCGGAGAAGGCGTGGAAGATACCGCGGTGCTGCGAACCCTCCGCGGCGAGCATTTCGATGACCTCGTTGAAGGCGTCGCGGCAGTGGATCACGATGGGCTTGTTGGTCTCGCGCGCCAGCGCAATCATCTTGCGAAACACGGCCTCCTGCACCTCGCGCGGCGCCAGGTTGCGGTAGAAGTCGAGGCCGATCTCGCCCACCGCAACGATGCGCGGATGCTGCAGCGCGCTGCGCACGTCGGCTTCCAGGGCGTCGTCCAGCGAGGCGGCGTCGTGCGGGTGCACCCCCGCGGCCCCGAACATGAACGGGTAGTCCTCCACCAGTTCCAGCGTGTCGCGCAGCGACTCGCGGTCAAACCCGATGTTCATGAAGGACACCACGCCGTCGGATACCGCGCGCGCAATCGCGATTTCGCGGTCGTCGTCGAAGTGGCGTGAATTGAGATGACAGTGAGAATCGATCATTCGTGCTTCTTTGCTTACTGCACCGGCATTTCCAGCCGGGGAAAGAGAACCACCGGCTCGCCGATCTGTTTCCACGCTGCGTCGCCGGGCCGGTCCACCTCGTCCAGCGTGGCGGCGGGCGGCAACGCGAGCTGCGTGCGCATCTCGGCCGCCTTCTCGGGCATGAAGGGAACACACAGCACCGACGCCACCCGCAACACCTCGAGCAACGCGCGCAGGGTTGCGCCCAGCGCGGCGGTGTCGCCGGCCTTGGCCTGCGCCCACGGCTTGCGCTCCTCCACGAAGCGGTTGGCTTCCTGCACCGAGCGCCACAGCGCCGCCAGCCCCTGGTCGAAGGCGAGCCGGTCCATGTGGCGGCGGTAGTCGCCGGTGACACCGGCGGTGATGCGCGCGAACTCCTTCTGCGCCTCCGCACTCCACGCCGGAACCGCACCCTCGAAGTAGCGCCTGGTCATGGACAGCGTGCGCGAGAACAGGTTGCCCAGTTCATTGGCCAGTTCTGCATTATAACGCGTTACGAACAGTTCCACCGTGAAATCGCCGTCGCGGTCGAAGGCAATCTCGCGCAGCAGCAGGTAGCGCAGCGCGTCGGCGCCAAAGAAGCCGGCCAGATCCACCGGATCCACGATGTTGCCGATGGTTTTGCTCATCTTCTCGCCGCGGTTGTACACGAAGCCATGGCCGAACACGCTCTCCGGCAGCTCCACGCCGGCGGCCATCAGCATGGCCGGCCAGATGAGGCAGTGGAAGCGGGTGATGTCCTTGCCGATGACGTGAACGTTGCACGGCCAGTACTTCTTGAACTTTGCGTCGTCATCGCCGCCGTAGCCCAGCGCGGAAATATAATTGATGAGCGCGTCGAACCACACGTACACCACCTGGTCGGGTGCGATGGGCAGCGGCACACCCCACGTCTTGCCCGCGCGCGACACGCTGATGTCCTCCAGGCCGGACTCTATCACGTTGAGAATCTCGTTCTTGCGGATCTCGGGGCGGATGAAATCGGGATGGGCGAGGATGTGCTTCTTCAGCGGTTCGCTGAACTTCGACAGCGCGAAGAAGTAATTCTTCTCCTCGATGTGCTTCGGCGGCGTCTTGTGCCGCGGACACAGGCCGTCCACCAGGTCCTTCTCCACCTTGAACTCCTCGCAGCCCTCGCAGTACAGCCCCGTGTAAACGCCCTCGAAGATGTAGCCGTTCTGGTGGATCTTCGTGAACAGGGCGCTGACCGCGCGCTTGTGCATGGGGTCGGTGGTGCGGATGAACTGGTCGTGAGAAATATGCAGCGTTTTCCACGTGCGCTCGAACAACGGCGCCATCTCGTCGGTATAGGCCTGCGGATCCTTGCCCAGGTTCTTCGCCTCGCGCTCCACGTTGGTGGAATGCTCGTCGGTGCCCATCAGGAAATAGGTGTCGAACCCGGCCAGCCGCTTGTAGCGGGCCAGGCAATCGGCGCCGATCTTCTCGTACGCGGTGCCAAGGTGCGGGCGCGCGTTGACGTAGTCGATCGCGGTGGTAACGTAGAATGTCGGTTTCACGGAACTTCTGGATTTCCCTGGGAAAGTGTTCGTAGAATGTAGCATCACCGTCGCGGGATCGCAAGCAGTACAAAGGAGTTAGGACACAATGCACTGGCTCACCGACCCCCAGGTGTGGGTGGCGCTGGCCACCCTCACCGCCCTCGAGATCGTCCTGGGCATCGACAACATCATCTTCATCGCCATCCTCTCCGCCAAGCTCCCCGCGCACCAGCAGGGCCGGGCGCGCTTCCTGGGCCTGGCCATCGCCATGCTCACCCGCGTGGGGCTGTTGTTCTCCCTGACCTGGATGATGCGGCTCACCAGCCCCCTGTTCGCCTTCCTCGGCCACGACTTCTCGGGGCGCGACCTCATCCTCATCGGCGGTGGGCTGTTCCTGCTGGCCAAGAGCACGCTGGAGATCCACGACAAGCTGGAGGGCCACCACGAGGCGAAGGGCGCCGCCCCGGCGCGCGCGGTGTTCGGCGTGGTGGTGCTGCAGATCGTGCTGCTGGACATCGTCTTCTCGCTGGACTCGGTGATCACCGCCATCGGTCTCGCCAAACAGATCGGCGTGATGGTGACGGCGGTGGTGGTGGCGGTGATCTTCATGATGGCGTTCGCCAGGCCCATCAGCGACTTCGTGGACCGGCACCCCACCATCCGCATGCTCGCGCTGAGCTTTCTCATTCTGATCGGGGTGTCGCTGGTGGGCGAGGGGCTCTCCTTCCACATCCCCAAGGGCTACATCTACTTCGCCATGGCCTTCTCGGTGCTGGTGGAGATGCTCAACCTGCGCCTGCGCAAGGTGTCGCAACCGGTGGAGCTTCGCGGCGCACTGGAGGAGTTAAAGAGGGAGTCGTAGGCACGCGGTATCGCGCGGCGGGATACCCCTAGATCCAGCGGCGCGAGCGCAGGAATGCGATGAGCGAGGCCACCAGCACCACGCTCACCGCCCAGAATGCAAAGTAGCCGTGGCGCCAGTGCAGCTCTGGCAGGATGTCGAAGTTCATGCCGTACACGCCGGCCAGGAACGTGAGCGGCACGAAGATGGTGGAGATGATGGTCAGCACGCGGATCACTTCGTTTGTGCGCTGGCCGATGGACGACGCGTACAGATCCTGTAAGCTGGCCAGCACGTCGCGGAAGTTCTCCAACGACTCGATCACCTGAACCACGTGGTCGTGCAGGTCACGGATGTAGATGCGCGCGTCTTCGCTCACCAGTTCCGTTTCCGATCTCTCAAGGGAAATCACGACGTCACGCAGCGGCCAGATATTGCGTCGCAGATACACCAGCTCGCGGCGCAGTTGGTGCACGCGCGAGAGATCCTCCGGTTGCGGTGATGCCGTGATGCTGTCCTCTATTTCTTCGATACGCTCGGCAATTTTCTCCAGCAGCAGGAAGTAGTTGTCGACGATGGTGTCGATGATCGAATAGACCAGGTAGTCCGTCCCCATGCGACGAACGCGTCCCTTGCCCAGGTCGATGCGCTTGCGCAGCGGGTCGAACACATCTCCAGGAATTTCCTGAAACGTGATCACGAAGCGTCTGGCGAGGATGATGCTCACCTGCTCCGAGTGGAGCTCGGCACCGTTGGTGCCCGGTGCGAGCATGCGCACCACCATGTAGAGGTAGTCGTCGTACTCCTCGATCTTGGGGCGCTGGTGCGTGTTGAGGATGTCTTCCAGAACCAGGGGATGCAGGCCAAAGTGGCTACCGAAGCGATTCAGCAGGTCCGTGTCGTGCAGCCCCTCCACGTCGATCCAGGACACGGTGTCGGAATCGCGCAGGCGGAAGGTGTCTTCCACCTCGCTGGTGGTCCGCACCGCGCAGGCGTCGGCGCCATAGTCGATGACCCGGATCGATACCTTGTCAACCCGCGGCGGGCGGTCGTACACCAGGGTCCCCGGAGGCTGTCCGGGTTGCGCCTGGTGGCGCTTGTACAGGCGCGGCGCGCGGATCTTAACGCTGCGTCGGCGTCGGCGTGAAGTCATCCTGCTTCCTGCGCGGCCACTTGGCCGTGGCGAAGCCCAGCACGAAGGCCAGCACGAAGACGATCAGCACCATCAACAGCTGTGAGACCTCGTACTGCCAGTTTAGGAACCGAAAGGTCACCTTCTGCGCGTTCTGGACCATGACGATCAGCAGAACCACGGCGATGAACATGAACAGGAACTGTTTGAATCGACTCATACAAGTCCTCCCGGCGGCTACTTGATGTTCGGCGCGCCGATCAGGCCGCCGGAGAGAATACACTGCATGGCCTCTTCAACCGTCCACCCCGGGTCGCGGGTCTCCGACGCCGGAATGAAATAGACGAAGCCCGAGGTGGGGTTGGGTGGCGTGGGAACATACACCTTGAGCAGAACTTCACCGTCTTTTTCGGACACCACCTCGCCGGTGACGAACCCCAGCTGCCAGATCCCCTGGTACGCATAGGGCACCAGGATGGGCCGCCGGAAGATCTGCTTTTCGGGGAGCGCCAGCGTGCCGGACAGCTGCTTGCCGATCCGGTACGCCGTGTTGATTATGGGAATGCGCTCGGTGAGACTCTCCAGCCCTTCCAGCACGCGCCGGCCCACGAAGTTGCTGACGATCAACCCCACCAGGTAGAGCGTCACCAGCAGCAGCACGATCCCCAGGCCGGGGAAGTTCACGTGCAGCGTCCTGTCCACCAGCACCACCAGGCGCCGGTCGATGAAGCCGTACAGCAGGTATACCGCAACCACCGGCAGCGCGATGGGGATGAGCGCCAGCGTGCCGCGAATGATAAAACGGCGGATGTGTGCCAGGAAACGGCCGGGTCGCCGCGGCGTCGAGGACTGTGCCGGAACGGGCTCAGTGTTCATCGCGATCACTCTACCACGTGTTTGCGCGCGGTGTTAATGTCTTCTTCCTATGCCCGTCCTATGGCAATGGGTCGTGTTTCACGTGCTGCTGGGAGCCGCGCTGTGGATCGACCTGGGCGTCGTCCACCGCCGCCCGGAAGCGGTTGGCGCGCGGCGCGCGCTGGCCTGGGTGGGCGTCTGGGTGGCGCTGGCGCTCTGCTTCTGCCTCGGTATCCACCTGGTGCGCGGTCACCACGCCGCGGTGCTGTTCCTCACCGGCTACCTGGTGGAACAGTCGCTGAGCGTCGACAACCTGTTCGTCTTCTACGTGGTCTTCCAGTACTTCCACGTCCCCAAGAAGTTCGAACACCGCATTCTGTTCTGGGGCATCATCGGCGCGCTGGTGACACGGCTGTCGTTCATTCTGGCGGGTGTGGCGCTGCTGCACAGGTTCGAATGGCTGACCTGGGTGCTGGGCGCGTTTCTGGTGTTTACCGCGGCGCGTATGGCGTTTTCCAAGGACCGCCAGGTGCACCCGGAACGCAACCCGGTCTTCAAGCTGTTGCGGCCCTTCATGGGAACCCAGTCCTACGACTCGGGCCGCTTCTTCATCCGCGTAAACGGCCGTCTGCTCATTACGCCCGCGATGATCGTGCTGCTGGTGATCGAAACCAGCGACATCGTGTTTGCAGTAGATTCGGTGCCGGCGATTCTCGCCATCACCACCGACCCGTTCCTGGTCTATACCTCCAATGCCTTCGCCATCCTCGGCCTGCGCTCGCTGTACTCGGTGGTGGGAAAGCTCATCGTCTCCTTCGAGTTCCTCCACCACGGGCTGTCGGTGATCCTGGCCTTCATCGGGGTGAAGATGCTGATCTCGAATTGGTACACGATGCCGGTGGGGGTGACGCTGGGCTTCGTGGTGGCGGTGCTGAGTTCCTCACTGCTGATCTCGGTGGGGATGCGCCGCATGGCGAACAAGCCCGGCGACACACCCCCCAACGACGCGTCGTGATGAGTCCGCCGCGCTAGTGCCCGGCGCGGTACACCGTCTCGCCGTCGCGAATGACCCGCGTCACGCGCAGATCCTCCGGCGCTTCCGTGCCCGTGGCGAGGGGATCCCGGCTGAAGACCACGAAGTCGGCCGCGCTGCCGATGGCGATCGACGGTGCTGGTTCGCTGGTCCCGGCGGCAAGCACTTCCAGCACGCCCGAGACATCCGTCGCCTGCAGCGAATCCACCACGCCGGGCACCATTGTGCCGCCATCCAGATCGATCATTCGCGTCAGCACACCGGCGTGCGCGTCGTGCATGTCCTTGAAGGTGCCCATGTCCGCCACGCGTCCGTCTTTCACCGCCACTGCTTCCACCTGCGGGGTCTGCGCCGAGCGGGTGACAATGTTTCCGCCGAAGAAAATAAAGTCCATCGCCTGCTCGGGGGGGGCCTCCTTGCCGCACGCAAGAATGCCCAACGCCAGTGCGAACACCAACGTTCGTCTCATCATTCTCATCTCCGGTTCGTGATTGGTTACTGCAGCCGTTTGAGCTTCACAAACAAATCCGCCAACGCGCCGTCGATGTTGGCGTTGGCGTGAAACACCTGGCCGCGCGCGTCGTGCACGAGTTCGATGGCGCGCGGAAGATTGTCGCGGCCCCAGGTGGCGGCCACGCGCTCGATGTCCTTTTCGATGTCACCGTTGACCATGAGCTCGGCGTTGCCCGTCATGGCGTCGCGCAGGATCACCGCCATCTCATCCAGCACGCGCGCCACGTTCTCGCGGTTGGCGTTGCGTGCGCCCACCAGCGCCTGCGTGAACAGCCACGACTCGGGCTGCTTGACGATGCCCGCCACCAGCCCCAGTGCCGCATCACGGTCGGCGAGATCGGCGGAGTCGAGCAACGCGCGCGCGCGGGTGATGGAACCCTGCGCCAGGGCGGCGGTGCGTCGTGCCTTCGCCGCGTCGGCGCCGCAGTAGCCGGTGAGGATGCGCTCCAGCACCGGCCGTTTCAATGGAAAGAAGCGCACGCGCTGGCAGCGCGAGCGGATCGTGTACAACAGCGCCTCGTGGTTGGGGGTGACGAAGAGAACCGCCGCGTGTCCGGGTGGTTCCTCCACCAGTTTGAGCAGCGCGTTCTGCGCCTCTTCGCGCATGGCGTGCGCGTCGACGAAGATGAACACGTGGCAGCGCGCGTCGAAGGGCTTGGTGTTGGCGCGCTGGATCACCGCGCGCGAACGCGCGATGCGTATCGAGGTTTTTTTGCTGAAGTTCTCGCTGGCGAAGATGTCGCGGCGCTTGGTCTCGAGGATCTTCGCGATATCGTCTATATCGCCCTCTTCATCCTCGTTGGACCCCTGGGTCGGCGTCGGATATATCAAATGAATGCCGGGGTGTTCCAGGAAGGACGCGTGCAGGCAAGACGCGCATTTGGGGCCGTCGAGACGGCAGGGCTCGTCCCTCTCGCACTGCAGGCGCCGCGCAAAGTCGATGGCGGTGTATTCCTTGCCAGAGCCCTCGGGGCCGGCGAAGAGCAGCGGCGGCACGTTGCCGCGATCGAGCGAGGTGAGATACGCGGTCGCCTGGGGCTGCTCGAGGTCGAAGGCGGGCAGTGGACGGACGTCTTCCTGGGCTTTGGGTGGCATGGCCGGAGTATAGCGCAACCCGCTCGCGCGGTCGATTGGTGGCGTCAGCGGTTCTGCTTCTTCACATTCTGTCTCATTGTGAGACGGCCGGTGCCACCGGCGCCATGGCCGCCCTCCCCAGGGTTCTCTCGCCTTCCAGTCTATTATGATTCGCGCACAACAGCCGTAAATTGCCAAGCGTCGCCCCACCGCCGCGCGCGACTGGTATTACATGATCCACCTGCAAGCCGCTTGTAGATCCACATTTACGTCCGGTTGAGCCCACGAACGCGCACCGGCCCTTGTCTCTCACAAACACCTCGTCGCGCACGCGGGCGGGGATGTGCCGGGGGTTACGCGGCTTGCGCGATGGAGAATCCTTACATTCAGTCTCACAATGAGACTGTCTGCGGGCGGGTGACGAGTTCGTCTGTCTCCGATCTTCTCGCTTCTGACGACGCTCCCGGCGTGCGACGGGGTCTTCTCTCTGGAGCGTCCGGTCCAGCAACAGCTCGAACACCTGTTCCAACGAGGCATTCGCGGGGAGACGGTGCCACATGAGCGAGCGAAAGCGCCCCAGCTTGCCCATGAACGCCTTGCTCACGGAGAACTCCAGCACGGCGCGGCGCTCGAACTCGGTCTGCGGGGGATTGTCAGTAGACTCTCCGGGAGAATCTTTACATTCAGTCTCACAATGAGACTGCTCCCCGGCCGGCGCTTGCATGGCTTCGGGCACGACTGCCGCGGACACGCACGACGCCCCAACCGTCTGCGCGGCCGCTGCGGGCACGCACGACGCCCCAACCGTCTGCGCGGAGATCGTCGGCACCGCGGCTACGACCACCAGCCGCGGCACGAGCACCTCGCGCACCCGGTCGCGCACCGCCTCGCGGGGGCGGTAGCAGGCCACGATGGCTTCCACCTCTTCCTGGGTCCTGCCGCGGATCTGCTTGAGAACCTCCTTGCTGTTGTCGGGTGTCAGGATGCCGGCCACGCAGGCAATCGTGACCACGTTGACCTCACCCGCATCGAGCATCGCACGCACTTCGGGGAAGCGCTTCATGCAGCGCGCCGCCGTGATGCGCCGGCCCGCCGAGGAGCGCGCGTAGCCCAGCGCCTCGACGCAGAAGTGGAGCATGGAGCGATAGCCGAGTTCGAAGTGGAGCTTGCGCTCCTCGATCTCGTTCAGGTGCGACAGTACGCGCACCATGCACATGCGCTCACAACGAACCAGCCTGTGGGTGCGGGAGAGAAGTTTCTTGTCGGAGAAAGAGCGAAGCGACACGGCGGGACCTCCTCATGATGAATGGGAGGATGCGCGAAACATAGCGTATGTTAGCTAGTTAGTCAACATGAATTGTGCTGCGCGCGCAGAAAGTGCGTGTGACAAAGGCAGTGCACCGCGCGACTTCGCATGCGTGCGGTGCCGCGGTGCGCGGGGATTGTTGCGTGTCAGGACTCGTCCGGAGCTTCGGCTGAAATCGGGAAGGAAGAGACAGACTCACGAACTCGGCTTCCTGCCCAGCCAGTCCATCGGGTTGAGCGCCTTGCGCGCCTGGCGGACTTCGAAGTGGCACACGTAGCCCTGCAGCGATCCCGTGTCGCCCACCTCGGCGATGGCCTGGCCGCGCGAGATCTTCTGGCCCTGCGCCACCATGGTGGTGGAAACGTGCGCGTACAGCGTGTAGAAGCCGCCGCCGTGATTCAGAATGACGCACTTGCCGAACGCATCGATCCAGTCCACGAACTCCACCACGCCCGCCGCCACCGCAATGATGGGCGTGCCGCCCGGCGCCTGGATGTCGATGCCGTTGTTCATCGTCACCGTGCCGTACTTGGGGTGCGTGTGCTTGCCGAAGCCGCGGATCATCTTGCCGTTGACCGGCCACGGCAGGCGCCCCTTCATGGCGGCGAACTCGCCGCTGGGCGGCAGGTCCTGATCGCTCACGCGCCGGCGGATGATCTCGTCGATCAGCGCCTGCATCTCCTCCTGCGCCTTCTCCAGCTCCTTGATGGCATCGGCGTTGCGGTTCTTCTCGTTGCGAATCTGCGAGAGCGTGGTCTGGCGTTTCTTCTTGGTATTCTCGAGTTGCTTGCTCTCCGCCTCCCGCGCGGCGCGCACTTCGATGATCTCCTGCAACGACTCCGCCAGCCGCGCGGATTCCACCTCCAGCCGTGTCTTGCTCTCGCGGAACTCGTTGATGAGCTTCGCGTCCTGCGCGGTCACCAGCTTCATGAACTGATAACGCGTCATGGCTTCGTTGAAACTCTGCGCGCCCAGCAGAATCTCCCAGCGGTACTGGGGGTCGCGCTTGTACATCTGCCGGATCCGCGCCGCCAGCGCCTCCTCCTGCTGGGTGAGAACGATTTCGCGGCCGCCGATCTGCACCCGCAGGTCGCCCACGCGCTCGTCCAGTATCTCTTCCTGCTCGGCGAGCCGCTTGATGTACCGGTTGGTGAGGTCGATTTCCTTGTCCAGGCTGGACAGCGTCTTCAGCGCCTGGCGCTCCTGCGTCTGCAGCTGTTTGGACTTGGCGCGCTGCGATTCGATTTCCTTGCGGATGCGCTCGAGTTCCCTCTGCTTGGCATCGACGTCGTCGGCCGGGTTGGAGAACGCGCCCGCGGCCAGCGCCAGCACCATCGCGGCCAGCGCCGCGGAAATCCATCTGCGCGAACGGGGGCTCATCGCATTTCGAGGTAGCGTCGCAGCGCCATGAAACTCCCGATGGCACCGATGACTACGCAGGTCGCCGCAAAGATCAGCGACTTCTCCAGCGAAAAGAAGGTGATGTCGGAGATGATGTTGCTGCTGATCTCCGTGATCACGCGCAGCAAGAGCAGCGAGAGGATGGCGGCAAAACCGCCCTGCACCGCGCCCTCGATGATGAACGGCGCCACGATGAACGGGTTGGTGGCACCCACCAGCTTGAGGATTTCGATGGTCTTGCGGCGGCTGATGACGGTGAGCCGCACCGCGTTGGCAATGATGAACACCGCGGAGAGAATCACGATGAATCCCACCACCACGTCCACCGTGTAGATGCCGGCCAGGATGGACGCAAACTTGTCCAGGAACTCGCGGCCGTAGCGCACCTCGTCCACACCCTTCATTTCCTCGATGCGCGCCGCCAGCTTGACCATGGCGTCGCGATTCTTGTAGTCGTTCCTGGGCGTCACCCAGAACGAATTGGGCAGCGGGTTGGTGCGCAGCGCCGAAAGCATGTCGGCGTCGGGGCCGAGCTGGTCGCGAAAGTCCGCCAGCGCCTCCTCGCGCGACACGAAGGTCACGGTCGACACCTCGTCCTGCGAGAGAATCAGGCCGTGGAGCCGTTCGATTTCGTCCTGACTGTTGCTGTCATCCAGGTACACGTACATCTTCATCTCGTCCTGCGCCTGTCCCACCAGCCGCAGCACGTTGTCGGTGGCGAGCAGGAACACGGCCAGCATGAGCAGCGAAAGACTCATGATGATGACGGAGATGGACGTGAGCCCCTTGTGGCGGCGCACGGTGCGGAACGCTTCGTCAAAGATGTAGAGCCAGCGGCGCATCATGGTTGCTTACTCCGAGTCCCGCGTGGGCGAGAGGATGCTCGCGCGCTGGCGTTTGATTTCGCGGTCGATGCGGCGCTGGCGGTCGCGGTCGCGGCGCACGGTTTCCAGCCGGTCGCTCAGGCTGCCGATGAAGTCGGTCTTGCGGTCCTCGAATACCTTGCCGTCGCGCAGATGGATGATGCGCTGGCCGAAGTTCTGCACGAAGGAATGGTCGTGCGTGGCCATGAGCACGGCGGTGCCCCCGCTGTTGATCTTGAAGAGCAGGCGCAGGATGTCCTCGGCCGAATCCGGGTCCAGGTTTCCGGTGGGTTCGTCTGCCAGCAGGATCACCGGGTGGTTGACCAGCGCGCGCGCGATGGCCACACGCTGGCGCTCGCCGCCGGAGAGCGTTTCCGGCATCTCCAGTCGCTTGTGGTACAGGCCCACCTCGTTCAACAGCCAGGTCACGCGGTGCTTGATGGCGTAGGGTGCGGCCCCCACGATGCGCATGCCGATGGCGATGTTCTCGTAGACGTTGCGGTCGTCGAGCAGCTTGTAGTCCTGGAAGATGATGCCCACCCGGCGGCGCAAAAACGGAATGTCGCCGCGCTTCATGCGCGTGGACACGAACGAGCCCACCACCACCTGTCCGCTGGTGGGATACTCGTCCATGTAGATCATGCGCAGCAGCGTGCTCTTGCCCGCGCCGCTGGGCCCCACCAGGAACACGAACTCCCCGTTGCCGACGGTGAAGTTCACGTCGTCGAGGGCGTTCTGCTCCCGGTACGTCTTCATCAGGTGATAGACACCGATGACGGATCGATCTTCGCGTTCCTGTTCGCTCATTTCTTCTTTCTGCGCGGGGTGGCCATCATGGTCTCCGCGAGCCGGTATGCTTCCAGCAGGGATTCCGATTCTGCGATACCCTTGCCCGCGATGTCATACGCGGTGCCGTGATCGACCGACGTGCGCGGCACCGGCAGTCCCACGGTGACGTTCACGCCGCGGCGCTGTGCCAGCATCTTGAACGGCACCAGCCCCTGGTCGTGGTACATCGCGATGTACGCGTCGTAGTACGACGCCACCGGCGGCCGCGTGCTCCAGCTACCGGTCCTGGCCGATCCCCGCCGCGGTGCCGCGGGCGCGCGCGCCGCCTCGGGTGCGGACTGGAACATCGAGTCCGCCGGGTGGGGACCGCTGACATCGAGCCCTGTCTTGCGCAGGCGCGCCACCAGCGGCGCGATCACGTCGCGATCCTCGGGACCGATGACGCCGTCCTCGCCCGCGTGGGGATTCAACCCCGCCACGGCAATCCGGGGCCGCGAAATCTTGAAGTCCCGCCGCAGGGCCTCCGCCGTGACCCGGATACAGATCTCGAGGCGGTCGGCGGTCACAAAACCCGCCACCCGCGAGACGGGGATGTGCCGGGTAAAGGGAACCACGCGCAAGTGACGCCGCACCATCATCATCTGGCAGTTGGGTGCATTCAAGTAGCGCGCCAACATCTCCGTGTGCCCGGGAAAGTCGAAGTGCCCTAAATTCAACGCTTTCTTGGAGATGGGCGGGGTGACGATGGCGCCGACTGAATGATTATTGGCCAGCTCGCACGCCAGCAGAATCGCGGCGCCCGCGTGTCGGCCGCCGGTTTCGCTGTCCCGGCCCAGGGGGGCCTGGCCGCGGACCCCGGTGTCGAGCAGGATCACCCGCGGCCGGCGGGACACGGGCCGGGACACGGCGAGCCGTTGCGCCTCACCGATGGACGTCACCACCGGCGGACGGAAGCGAAAGCGGCACGCCCACGGCTCGAACAGCTCCGGCGCCCCCAGGATGAGGGCGATGGAGCCGGCCGAACGGTAGCGGCCAAAGAGCCGGGCGACGATCTCGGGGCCGATCCCGGCGGGATCGCCCGAGGTGACGGCGACGAAAGGCCTGACGAAGGGCGTGGGCATGCGTCCAATCTAGCAGACGGGGCGCTTTTCCCCGAAGCGGGAATCGCCCCACAGGGGGCGAATCGCACGTATGGTCTTGCCGCCGCGGGCTGTGAATGACACAGTGGTGTACGCCTTCGAGGGGAGATGATGATGATCCGACTTTCGGCCGCTATCGCCGTTGCGCTCCTTGTCCAGTATGCACCGCCCGCCGGCGACACCCCGGAGGCCACCGGTGTGGACAAGATGGTGCAAGAGGCCGCCGCCGTGCGGCCGCTGGTGCAATCGTCCCTGGCGATGGAGTTCCTCGACGCCATCGCATGCCTGCCGCGCGTGGACACGCGCACTGTCTTCTACAACAAGCAGACACGCGACGCCCTGACCGTTGCGCAGGCACAGGCGCTGGCACAGGCGCAACTGGCGGGCTTCGAGGCAACTGAAATCCCGGAGGAGTTCTTCTACTACACGCGATACGGAACGCCGGTGGCGTTTGTGCGCCCGCTGGAGATCCTGGGGCGCGCGGGGGTCAAGAGTTCCGAAGGGCTCAAGGTCGTCGACTTCGGCTTTGGCACCATCGGCCAGTTGCGGGCGCTTGCTGCGGTCGGCGCGCACGCATCCGGTATCGAGGTGGACGCGCTGCTCCGTGCCATCTACTCGCAACCGGGCGACACCGGCGTGATCGAGCGCTGCAAGGTGGCGGGTGAGGGAAGCGACGGCAGCCTGGAACTCGTTTTCGGACAGTTTCCCGCCGACCTCGCCATCACCCGGCAGGTGGGCGATGGCTACGACGTGTTCATATCCAAGAACACCCTCAAGCGCGGCTACATCCACCCCGAGCGCGACGTCGATCCCGGCAAGCTCGTTCAGCTGCGTGTGGACGACGAGACCTTCGTGCGCGCCATGTACGAC
Organism: Candidatus Krumholzibacteriia bacterium; assembly: GCA_029865265.1. Taxonomy (NCBI): domain Bacteria; phylum Candidatus Krumholzibacteriota; class Candidatus Krumholzibacteriia; species Candidatus Krumholzibacteriia bacterium. The sequence continues at coordinate 16,275 of JAOUHG010000008.1, forward strand.
CTTCTCAAGCCGGGCGGGTTTGCACTCATCTACAACCTCGCACCCGCGCCCTCCAGGCCCGAGGAACCCTACAAGCACTGGGCGGACGGCCGCTCGCCGTGGCCGCGCGAACTGTACGAGCGCGTTGGCTTTGCGGTGGTCGCCTACGACACCGACGACAACGCGCAGGCGCGAGCCATGGGCAAGGCGCTGGGATGGGACGCCCAGATGAATCTGGAAACGGATTTGTTCGGGCTCTACACCCTGCTACGCAAGCCGCAGTGATGCGTCAGGTGCGGATCTCCACGTTGAATTTCTTGCGCAGTTCCTCGATGTACGCCTGGTAGGTATTACCGAAGCGGTCCTGCTCGTAGAGACGGGTGAGATCGTCGATGATCTCGGTGTACTTGTAGGGGCGCTCCTCTTCGCGTTCAATCAGCTCCACGATACGGAAGCCGGAAGACTCGCGCAGAACCGGGCTCACATCACCGGGCTTCATGTCGGCCAGCACGTCGCGGAAGAACTGCGGCAGTTCCGACACCTTCAGCCAGCCCAGATCACCGTACTTGTCCGCGGCAGGGTCCGTGTTGTAGCGCGCGGCCAGAGAGTCGAACACCGCGCCGGCGGTCAGTTCGTCGCGGATGGCGTTGGCCGACGCGAACACCACCTGGATGTCCTCGTCGCTGGGCGCTGAGCGCACCAGGATATGCCGGATCTGCACCTCACCGCTCTGCGGGCGTTTGTCGGTGACCTCGATGATGTGGTAGCCGTAGACGGTCAGCACCGGTTCGCTGATCTGCCCCGCGTCCATCGACTCGACGGCCTTCGCGAACGCGGGCTCGCGCAGGTCCTGCGGGCGCACCCAGCCCAGTTCACCGCCCAGCGCCGCGCTGGGGTCCTCCGATTCGGCCTTGGCCACTTCCGCAAAATCCTCGCCGTTGATGAGGCGCATGCGGATCGCGTTGGCCTTGTCCCGCGCCACCGCCACCGCCTTGGACGAAGACTCGAAACCCACAAAGATGGTCTTCAGATGAACCACCTCCGGGCGCTTCGGAATGTTTTCGATATTGCGCTCGTAGAACGCGCGCAGCTCTTCTTCGGTGACGTCGCCCTGCTGGCGTTTCATGTCCTTCTGCAACACGCGCTCCACCAGCATGCGGTTGCGTAGCTGAGTGCGGTAGAGCTTCTTGAGGTCCTCCAGGGTGAGCCCCTCCACCGCTAGCTGCCGCTCGAACTCCGCGTCACCGCCCAGCGCCTTGCGATTCTCCTCCAGCGTCTTGTTGACCTGCGCCTCCACGTCGGAGAAAGGAACGTCGATACCAAGCCGCGCGGCCTGTGCAATCACCAGCCGGTCGTCGATGAGGGTTTGCAGCGCTTCGTTGTAGAGCGCCTCGCGCTCCTCGGGCTTGATACTGGTGGTGCCGCGCTGAAACATGTATTGGCGCACGGCCGTCTCCACGTCGCTCTGAAAAATTGCCTCGTCGTCGACCAGCGCAACCACGCGGTCGATCAATTCCTGTTCCTGCGCGATTGCCGGGGCAACCACCAGCAACGAAACCGCCATGGCCGCAATCCAGACGGAAGCTGCACCACAAAACCACTTACTCATCGAGAACTCCCTGCGGGTCATCCGCATTGGACGTATCCGGTGGCGCCGCACGGCGGCGATCTTCGTCCGGCTCGGGCACGGCACGGGTGAAACCGGCCACCGGCGGCGGTGCTTCCGGTGTTTGCGCTTCGCGCATGGAATCCGCGGCTTCGATGGCGTACTGCAGGCCTGGGTCCACCACTTCGATGTTGGCCTGCGCCACCAGGGCCGCAATGAGACTGTCGTAGACGGCCACCCGCTTCTCCAGCAGGAGCTGACGCGATATTTCCGGCGCAACCGTCTCGAACGACGGTTCGTTGCTCATGGTGCGGACGTCTATCAACTTGATGATGTGGTAGCCGAACTCGGATTCGATCACGTCGCTCACCTCGCCGACGCGCATCTTGAACACCACCGATTCGAACTCCGGCAGCATGTTGCCCTTTGACAGGTACCCCAGGTCGCCGCCGGCGCCGGTGTGGCGATCCACCGACATCTTCCGCGCCACCCAGGAGAACGGCCGCGTGCGCACCATCTCCAGCGCCTCTTCCGCGTCTTCCAGCGTGTTGGTGAGAATGTGACTCACACGAAACTCCAGGGTGAACTCGTCCTGGTGCGCGCGGTAGTACGCCATCACTTCATCGCGCGAAACCACCGCGCGCGTCTTGAGAACCTGTTCCACCAGGTGGTCGGCCACCAGATCCTTTCGGTATTGCTCGATCTTGCGATCGATCTCCTCGGAGAGACCCATTCCATTGCGCGACGCCTCTTCGTAGAGCAGCTGCGTGGCCACCCAGCGGTCGAAGTAGGTCTTGCGCTCGTCGGCGGTGAGGGCGCCGGTTTCCTCGGTGGGAAGATACGCATCCAGGTCGACCCGGTACAGGGGGCGTCCGTTGACCCGCGCCACCACCGGGCCGGGGTCGGTGGCGATGCTGCCTACCTCGCGCCGCTCGCAGCCGGTCACGACCAGCCCTGCGACCACCAATACGATAGGGGGCGCGAGGCCCCCTATCGATCCAAACCATCTAACCAGGCCGTTCATCATCGGCGATGGACTCAACCGTGATCGTGTCCGGCGTGCGCGTCTGCGGGCTCAGCCGCCGAGCGCTCCGTGATCTGCGTCTTCTCGAGGTTCTTCTCGTTGATGACGACGCCGTACTCTTCCTTCCACTTGGCGAGGAGTTCCTCCAGGCGCTCGTCATTCTTGATCTCGCGCAGCGCCGCTTCGATGCGCGGCCGCACTTCCTGCAGCGTGAAGGTTCGCGCCTCGGTGCGCTCCAGCAGCTTCAAAACCATCCAGCCGCGTGCGGTCTGGAACGGTTCGGAGACGTCGCCCACCTTCTGCAGCGAGAAGCCCACCGCGTCGATCTCCGGCTGCTCGCCCTGGGAGAGTTCCTTGGTTTCACCCATGGACTCGCGCGTGTCCTCATCCACTGAGTACGCCAGCGCCACGGTGCGGAACGGCTTCCCTGACTTGATCTCCTTGTAGGCCTGCAGTGCGGTCTCGATGTCGCCGGTGAGGACCACGCCGAACTTGCGCTTCTCGGGTGTACGGAAGCGTTCGCTGTTGTCGTCGTAGTACGTCTGCACCTCGGCGGCGGTCACCACCACCTGCTTGTTGATCATGTCCTCATACAGGACGCCCACCATGAGCTGTTCCTTCTTGCCCTGCAGGACCAGCGCAACCTCGGGATCCTCTTCGATCTTCGACTTGCGCACCACGTCGGCTGAAATCTCGTTCATGATTCGCTCGGTCAGAAAGGAGCGGATGCCGCCGTAGCGGTACGCGCGGCGGGGCCGGGCGAAGAACGACGACTGGTCGTAGAAGTCCGAGAAGTCCTTGATGGTGATGGTCTTGCCCTGGTAGGCCACGATCGGCTTGTCGTAGTCAGCCGGGTCGAACATCAGCAGCGGGTAGATTTCCGCCGAGCGCGCGGGCGCGTCGTCGAACGAACGATCCGGCGGCAACGCGTTGAACACGATGGCGATGTTGTCGTAGTTCCACTGGACGCCGTAATCGTCGCGCAGTTTCTCCGTGAACTCGTTCAGCGCCACCGCTTCCATGATGCTGCGCAGCCGCTTGGTGAGATCTTCCTTTATGTCTTCGTAGGGCTCCTTGCGCGCCGGGTCGGAGCGCTTGAGCACCTTGACGATCACCCATCCGTGCGTCGTGTAGACCGGCTCGGTGTAGCCGCCGACCGGGAGCCGGAACAGCGGCGTCTGCAACTCAGGGATCAGTCCACCGAAGGTTGCCGTAACCACCTTGCCGCCGTCGGGCGCATCGTCGCTCTTCGAGTAGGTGCGGCAGGCGGTTTCGAAGTCCATGCCATCCTGCAGGGCGGCGTACGCTTCCTCCGCCTGCTGCTCGGTGTCGGCAAGGATCTGCTTGACCGACAGGCTCACGCCCATGTTGTCGTAGTACTCCTTGACCTCCGCGTCGGTGACCTTGACGTCATCGGCCACCATCTTCTTGAGGTAGGCGATATTCAGCGTCACGCGCTTGAACTGCTCCATCCCCATGGCGACGTTGGGATCCTTGTCATAGCCTAGCTCGTCCGCCTTGGCGGCCATGATCTCCTTGTTCAGCATCGTCTGGAGAAACTCTTTTTTGCCCTCGAAACCCGTGGCCGTGGGCAGGTACTGGGGATCCACGGCGGCGTAGGCGGTCTCGAACTCGCCCACCGTGATGGAGCGATCCTTGAATTCCGCGATCTTCAAATCCTCGCGCTTGGAGCACCCGGTGACCGCAATCGACGCGATCAGGCCGAGGCCAAGCAAAGATGCAACCCTCATCGAACGAAACTCCTTTCCAACCGGTGGTGTCGGGCGGGGGGAAACTATCGCTAACGGCTTGGTAAGGTATTGATATTACTTGAGAAACGTGCCACTTGCAACAGGTTCTTCACCTCGTCGGGGAGCCGCGCGGGCGGCTGTCCGATGAGGCTCACGGCCAGCGTCTTACCGGCCTTAAACAATATCCGGCGCCCGAAAGTTTCCGAAAGTCTCGCGTAGGCCTCCGGAACGAGGGCTTTTCCGGGGGCAAACTCCAGGTTGGCTTCGCCGCGCGGGGGGGTGGCCCCGGCGCGTGCGCCCAGCCGGTGGCCGGGGTCGCGCAGCTGGGCCAGAACGATACCCAGGGACTGGGCTTCAAGCTTGATGGTGGCCAGGTCCAGCAGCGCCCGGGCCGGGGGCGGGATCTCCCCGAAGCGGTCGGCCAGCTCCGCCTCCATGGCCGGAACCTCGGCCGGGTCGCTCATGCGCGCGAACCGCTTGTAGAGGAACATGCGTTCGTCCGCGTCGGGGACGTAGCGGTCCGGGATGTAGCAACTGTAGGGCGCCTCCACCCGGCACGGCGGCGTTTCCTCGCGCTTCTCGCCGCGCAGCTGCTCCACCGTCTCCTTGAGCATCCTGCAGTACAGCTCGAAGCCCACCGCCGCCACGTGGCCGTGCTGTTCCACGCCCAGCACGTTGCCGGCGCCGCGGATCTCGAGGTCGCGCATTGCCAGACGGTAGCCGCTGCCCAGCTCCTCGAACTCTTCCATGGCCTGCAGCCGCTTGACCGCGGTGGGGGTAAGCGAAATCTGGCGCGGCACCAGGTAGTACGCGTACGCCTGGCGCTCGCCACGTCCCACGCGGCCGCGCAACTGGTAGAGCTGCGCCAGACCGAAGCGGTCCGCGCGGTTCACGATGAGCGTGTTGGCGTTGGGGAAGTCCAGCCCCGACTCGATGATCATGGTGGATACGAGCACGTCGTACTTGCGCGCCATGAAGTCGATGATCACGTCTTCCAGTTCGCCCTCGCCCATTTGCCCGTGCCCCACCCCGATGCGCACGCCGGGGAGCAGGCGTTCCAGGAACGCCTTCATGGAGAGAATGGACTGCACGCGATTGTGCACGAAGAACACCTGCCCGTCGCGGCCGATCTCCTCGGAGATGGCGCGCGCGATGAGTTCTTCGTCGAAGGACGTCACCTCGGTCTTCACCGGGTGACGGTTGCGCGGCGGCGTTTCAATGAGCGAGATCTTGCGTAGCCCCGAGAGCGACATGTAGAGCGTGCGCGGAATGGGGGTGGCGGTGAGGGTCACCACGTGCACGTTCTGTGCGATTTGCTTGAGGCGCTCCTTGTGCTTGACGCCGAAGCGGTGCTCCTCGTCCACGATGAGCAGACCGAGATCCTTGAACGCAACGTCCTTCGAGAGCAACCGGTGCGTGCCCACCACCAGGTCGACGGTCCCCTCGCGTAGTCCCGCCACCACCTTCTTCTGTTCGGCGGCGGAGATGAAGCGCGACAGCGTGGCAATGCGCACCGGGAATGCCTTCATGCGCTCACTGAAGGTGCGATGGTGCTGGAAGGCGAGCAGCGTGGTGGGCACCAGCACCGCCACCTGCTTGCCCTCGTTGATCGCCTTGAACGCCGCGCGAATGGCCACCTCGGTCTTTCCAAAACCCACGTCGCCGCAGATGAGACGGTCGGTGGGCTGGTCGCTCTCCAGGTCGTCCTTGATCTCGCGCGTCACCGTGATCTGGTCCGGCGTCTCCTCGTAGGGGAAAGACGCCTCCAGCTCGCGCTGCCATTGCGAATCCGGCCCGAAGGCGTGCGCCTTTGCGATTTCGCGCCGCGCGTACACCTGCAGGAGGTCGCGCGCGATGTCCTCGATGGCCTTGCGCGCCCGCTCCTTGGTGGCCTGCCAGCGGCTGCCGGAGAGCTTGTCGAGGCGCGGCTCCACACCCTCGCGCCCGAGGTACTTCTCCACCAGGTGCATCTGGTCGAGCGGCACGAAGATGCGGTCGCCGCCGTCGAAGCGAATGGCCAGGCACTCGGTGGTGTCGCCGTTGGAGCCGATCTTTTCCAGGCCGATAAAGCGCCCCACACCGTAGTCCACGTGCACCACGTAGTCGCCCGAGCGCAGCGCGTCGGTGCGCAGCGCCGCCACGCGGCGTTTGGCGCGGCGCTTGCGCGGGCGCGCCAGCATGCGGTTGAAAATCTGGTGATCGGTGAGAATGGCAAGGCCCGCCTGCTCCCACACGAACCCGCTCGCAACCCATCCCACCGGAAGATGCACCAGCGATTCTTCCTCTTCGCCCAGCAGATCGGCGAGGCGGTCGCGCTGCGTGGGTGTTTCCGAGTAGATCATCACGTCGACATGCTTGGCGCGCATCGACCGGATCTGCTTGAACAGCGGCTCCAGCTTTCCCACCACACTGGGATGTTCGCTCACGAGAAACTTGAGCAGCGTCTCGTTCTCGCGTGGCGGCAGCAGCGCCGCGGTGGTGGGATCGGTGGCGGGCGCATCCGCCAGTGCCCAGTGAATCACCACGGGGGCCGCGTGGGCGCGCCCGTGATCCAGCGGGTGCACGTAGTCTTGCAGCGCGAGCGCGGGGAACTCGTCCTCGGGGCGGGTGGCCGCGCCCGCGAACTCGCGCGAGAGGTTGGCCGCCACACGGTTGACGCCCTCTCCATCCACGAACCACACCACCGGTGGTTCGGGGAAGAACTCCAGCAACGAACCGGTCATCCCCAGCGCGGGCGCGTAGCGGCGCCATACGTAGGACGAGCGCGAGTGCTCGGCCTCGTCGGCGATGCGTTCGATCAGGTCCCTCGGGAAATCGCGTTCAGCCAGGTAGGCCCGCAGGTCTGCGGCGGCGGCTTCGTCCAACGGTACGCTGGACGCGGGCAGGATGGTGCAGCTCTGCAGCGCCTGCACCGAGCGTTGTGTGTCGAGATCGAAGGATCGGATGGACGCCACCTCGTCGCCTTCGAGCTCGATGCGCGCCGGGTAGTCCCACGCCGGGTCGAACACGTCCACGATGGCCCCGCGCACCGCAAACTGCCCCGCCTCTTCCACCACCGACACCACGTCGTAGCCCATGGCCACCAGGTGTTCGCGCAGTTCCTCGAGGTCGATGGTGTCGCCCACGCCGAAGTGGCGCTGGTGCGCGGCCAGCGAGTGGCGCGTGATGGTCTTCTCCATGAAACCCAGCGTGCTGGTGACCACCACGTCCGCGCCACCGTTGAGAATGGTGAGCAGGCTCTCGTTGCGGTCGCCACCGGCGGCGAGGTTCTCGCGCAGTTCAAAGCGATGCGGTGCGAGCGCGCGCTCCGGAAAGCGCACCACGCGGCCGGATGAGAGGGTGCGGAAGTCGGACGCGGCGTCCTCGGCGGATTCGTCGTCGGGGTAGACCAGCAGGATGCTGCGGCCCAGCGACTGGCGTACGGCCTCGGCCAGGAACACGGGCGAAGAGCCCTTGAGGCCGGTGACGTGCACGCGCAGGCGCGATTCGAGTTTGTCGCCGTAGGTGCCGGCGGGCCGGTCGATGGCGCGGCCGGAATCGGTGGTGGCGATTTCGCGCGCAGCGCGGGCGGCCTCGTCGATGGCGGCGCGCAGCGAACGCGCCCCGGGCAGCGCCGCGATCTTCTGCAACAGCGGATTGGATTCGCCCGACTCTGAAGATACCAGTGTCACGACTTCGAACGGGGATCGACCACGCGCCCCAGGAACAGGCACGCGCCGCTCGCGCGGTGCTGGATGGCAAACAGGAACGGGTGGTCCACGTTGACTTCGATCAGGTCCACGGGGCGGCCGATATTGGTGACCTGTACCATCGCCACCGCCGTCGCGGCAGCGGCCTCCGTGCCTTTCTCGTCAAGATCGAGGAACGTCTTGTGAAACGCGTCCGATATCGCCAGGTAGTCATCCGGGCGGCGCGGCGCCATCCGGTCGAAGTTCGCCGATTCCTCGGGAATGTCGAACGCCGTCTGCATCCCCAGCCCGATCATTGCCTTCTTGAGACTCATGGACGGCGGTTCAATGTGCAGCCGCGGCATGCGCAGACGCACCTGCTTGTTTCCGGTCTGCGCCGCATCGGTCAGCAGTTGCGGCGTGATGGTCTTCTCCAGCGACGCGAGGCCGTCCCGGTCGTCCGGCAGCAGGATGAGCAGCTGGAGCTCGCCGCCCCGGTAGGGAAGGACCACCGCACAGAACCCGTCGTGCGCCTGGTACCCGTACGACCCCGTGTGCTCCATCGTGGGTACGTCGACGTTCTGGCCCGCACCCGTGTAGAACCCGCGTGCCTGCGTCAGCGTGGAATCGAAGGGAACGTTCCAGGGCGCGTTCATGTAGATGGCATTCACCAGCACGAGCCGCGTGTCACGGTTGAGCGCGCCGCCGGGTATGAGGTCCTTGATGCGCTCGCGCGTCTGCTCCTCCACCCACGCGTTGATCCGGATGCGCTCGCCATCTGCGTTCGTTACGAAGTCCGCCGGATCGAACGGCGCCTGGTAGGTGTCGGCCAGAAGCTCGAGGAACGACTGGCGGAAGTCGTAACCCTGCTGGCCGAAGAGGCGGTTGGCGGTGGTCAGAACGATGGGGTCGCCATTGGCCTTGTCCTGCGCAGCAGCTTCGGCGCTGCGTTGCGCGATGTCGGCGAGGTCGGCTGTCAACGCAGCAAAGGAGTCGTGTATGTCGTTCCCGGGGTAGTGCAGAACGCGCGCCATCTCGTCACGGGTGACACCGTCCGCGCCGGCCCACGTCATCGCGAATGCCATCTGAATTGAGTACGGCGACAGCAGGGCGTTGTCGGTCGCCTCCGTTCCGCGCGAGAGGATGTCGACGCCCAACGCATTGATGGCGTTGGCTGCAACGGTGGCGGGATTGTCGCCACCGCCGTGCGCCTGCGTCGAACCGCTCGCGATACCTGCCAGTATCATGACCACCAGTGGTTTCAAGTGCATGCGATCACGCCTTCCTTCCCAGCACCGACTCGGCGGCCAGTGCCGCGATTGCGAACAACACGAACATGGCGTAGATCTCGCGGCCCTCGCGCGCCTCGCGCAGGTCGTCGCGGAATCCGGCGCCCGCCTCCACCACGCTCACACCCCTGGGCCGCTTGCCGGACAGGCTCGACACGGTGAGGTTGGACTCCTCCGTGTCCACGTTGACGGCGGTTTCGGCCACGCGCGTGGTATCGCGGTAGAGCCGGTAGAAGCCGGGATCGAGGGGGCGTTCGTAGGCCACCACCACGTCGCCGCCGCTGCGCCCGCCCACCACCGGCTTGAGCGTGGCGTCGGCAGGATCGCGGATGACGAGTTGCGACTCGTCGAGTCCGGTGGTGGAGACTTCGAAGGAGATGGGTTTGCCCACCAGGTGCTCTTCGCCGCCGGTGGCGTCGCTGGATCCGGCCAGGTACGACACCGACGTGTGCACCAGCGGGAGGAACATGGGCGAGAGCGGCAGGTCGCCGGTCTCGAGATCCGCGCCGGGCGCGATCACCAGCACACGCCCCGCACCACGCGACGTTTCCCAGATGGCGGGATCGCCGCCACCCACGTACGCCAGCACCGAGTCCGGTGCCACACCGCGCGCCGCCACGTACGAGCGCACGCGCGCGCGGGAGAGAAGCTGCAGTTCTTCTGCGGTGAACAATGAAAACACCGGGTGCGCCTTCTCGAACGAGGTGAACGCGGGGCGCGAGTCCACCGCTTTGTCGGTGAAGGCACGCGCGCCCACCAGCGCGCGAAACGCCGCGTCGTCGCGCAGCGCCGTACTCACATTGCCAAGGAACACCAGCAGGCCGCCACCGCGCCGCACGTGGCGCTCCAGCAGCACCATGCGCCGCGGCTCCATGGCCTGCGGATCCACCCACACCACCACGCCGGCGGCGGGAAGCGCGTTGGCGGTGAGTTCGCGCTCGTCGATGGAACGCACCGTGAACTCGCCCTCGAGGGTGCCGCGCGGGTTGAGCGCCTTCTCCACGTAGAACACGCCGGGTGTTCCCGCGCCGCCGTCGGCGCCGGTCATGCGGCGCCGGCCCGCGAGCACCGTCACCGGGATGCTGTTGGACACTTCCACCAGGAAGAAGCGGTCGTCGTCCACCGGCAGCCGGTCGCGGTTCTTGGCCACCCGGCCGTGATAGCGTCCCGACTTGCCCACCGACAGCGGAAAGGTGATGGTCTGCGACGCCATCGGCGCCAGTTCCACCACCTGCTCCGCCTTGCGGTCGCCGTCCAGGGCGATCTCCAGCGGCACGCTGGCGCTGGCGCGGCGCGAGTGGTTGCTGGCGGTCACCGACACGCGCACCACCTCGCCGGGGCGCAACAGCTTGCGCGGCACGCCGACGCGATCGATGCTCACGTTGTCGGCATCGCCGGATGCGGCGGGCACGAAGTACAGACGCACGTTGTCGGGGATGGCGGCTTCGTCGACCAGTGCGGAGTCCTCGCTGGCGCGAAAGTCGGACACCACGTAGATCTCGCCGCCGTCCACGTCGCTCGCCTCGATGAGCGCGAGCGCGCGTTGGATGGCGGGGCGGATGGCGGTGGTTTCGCGGGTGAGCACGGAGCGGTCGATGGCCGCCTTGACCACGCTCTTGTTGCGGGTGCCGCGCTCCAGCGCGGGCTCGGCGCGGTCGGCAAAGACGATGAGGTTCACCGCGTCGCCCGCACCGGCTTCGTCCACGATGGTCTTGGCGGCGCGGCGCGCGGCGTCGAACACGGTGCCGGTTTCTTCCTCCAGGCCCATGCTGTAGCTGGCGTCCAGGCACACCACCACGTTCTTGGGCACGGAACCACTGAAGAGAAAGCCGCTGCGCAGCGTGGGCCGCGCGAAGGCAAACACGAGGGCGAGGATGGCGAGAGTGCGCAGCAGCAGCACCAGCAGACGCCGCAGGTTGATGCGACGCATGCGCTGCCGGTTGACCTCCTCCAGAAACTCCAGCGAGGAAATCTTGACGCGCTTGACGCGGCGGCGGTTGAGCAGGTGAATGATCACCGGCACCGCGGCCGCTACCAGGCCGATCAGAAACGCCGCATTGAGAAAACCCATCTACCCCATCCGCTCGCGCTTGCCCAGGAACGCCGTGAGCGCCTTGTCGAAGGGTGTGTCGGTGCGCAGCAGGTGGTACTCGATGGCGTGGTTGCGGCAGCCGCGCTCGAGCTTGTCGATCCACGCGCGGACGTCGCTCTTGAACTGGTCGCGCAAGAACGCGGGCTCCACGCGCAGCTTGCGCCCGGTCTCCATGTCCTCGAACTCCACCGACTCGCGGTAGTCCATGTCCATCTCGCGCGGGTCGAGCACGTGGAACACGATGACTTCGTGCTGGCGATGGCGGAAGTGCTTCAGCCCCATGAGCACCTTCTCGGGGTCGTCCATGAGATCTGAGATGAGGATCACGAGTCCGCGCCGGCGCATGCGCTCCGCCATTTCGTGCAGCGCGGGGCTGATGGACGTCTTCTCTCCCGGCGCAATGCCGTCCAGGGTGTGCAGCATGTGGAACAGCTGCTTGCGCACCGAGCGGTGCGGCATGAGCTCGCGCACCTTGTCGTCGAACAGGCACAGCCCCACCGCGTCCTGCTGGCGGATCATGAGGTAGGCCAGGCTCGCCGCCAGCATGCCCCCATACGTCAGTTTGGTTACCCCGCCCTCGGGGAATCCCATCGACCCGCTCTTGTCGAGCAGGATGTTGGCGATGAGGTTGGTTTCCTCTTCGAACACCTTGACGTAGGTGCGGTCGGTCTTGCCGAACACCTTCCAGTCCACCGTCTTGATGTTGTCGCCGGGCATGTAGGGGCGGTACTCGGCGAACTCCACCGAGAAACCGTGGTAGGGGCTGCGGTGCAATCCCGCAATGTATCCCTCCACGATGAGCCGCGCCTTGAGCTCCATGTTCTGGAGCTTTCCGACCACGGCCGGGTCGAGGTAGCGGGAGACCTGTTGCTTGTCTCGCAGGTAAGCCATGGGTGCTCAATCTACCGGGTTGCGGCGTCCACGGCAAGGACCCCGGGGGGGCTACCATCTTGCCGGCGGGCAGGGTACAATTATGGGATGCTTCCCCGCAGTTTGGCCCGCTGGGGCGCCACATTCTCCATGCTGGTGCTGGCCGCCCCCCTGTCCGCGCAGACCCCCATGGAGCCTGCCCCCCAGGGCTATTTCTACAAGGGCCTCGGCTACGGCTCTGACGCCGCTTTCAACCCGGCGAGCGAGATCATCAACGGCGCCTTCGGGATCATGCAGATTTCCAGCAACTGGGTGCCGCTTGACGACGTGGACTGGAGCCAGGGCTTCCGGGTTACCTGGGAAAGCATCTCGAACCCCGGCCGCACCATCGACGCCTACGGGCGCGAAGACTTCCTCAAGGACGAAATGCTCCCCGCGCGGCTCGACTGGAGCAGCCTGCAATGGGTGCCCAATTATACGCTGCACATGATCGGAGGTGGCGCGCGAAACCGCGCTTTCACGGAGTGGTACCACGCGCGCGGCTTCGCCGCGCCGGCGGTGTGGGCCTTCGGCACCACCATGGCGCACGCCTTCGCGGTGGAGGCGGTGGAGCACTACAACGCCACCCGCCCCACCGTGGACCCCGTGGCCGACATGCTCTTCTTCGACCCGGTGGGTGCGCTGCTCTTTTCCAACGATGGGATCGCGCGTTTCTTCTCGCAAACGCTCAACATGTCCATCTGGTCCGGGCAGCCGGTGTACAACCCGGCGGTCAACACCTTCGAGAACGCCGGCGAAAACTACGGCCTGCACTACTTCTTCCGCGACACCCACCGCGTGGGCGTGTTTGCGTACATGGGGATGAGCCACCTGTTCGGCGTCACCGTGCGCGGCGGTGACCTGTTCGACTGGTCCGTCGGGCTGGGCGGCGCGGTGGACGAACTGAACGCTCAGGACGACCGCTACCAGACGTCGTCGCTGGTGGCGCGCGTCAAGCTGGACGGTGGCGTGTTCCTGCACCGCCACGGCTCGCTGCTCGCCTCCATGCAGATGTCGCAGGCGTGGTCGCAGACGTTCCGGCTGACGGTGTATCCGGGGGTTTTCTCGCCGGGGGGGCTTGCGACCGGGTTCTACACCGGGGTGCGCGGCGACGACATGATCGTGGGGATTTCTTTTGCCCGCCTGCCGGTGGGTCTCGCCTTTTCGCAGACGCGCTAAGCGCTCTTTGCAGCCAGCAGATTCCGGTACACGTCGAGTGTCGCGCGTGCCACCACGTGGCGGTCGAAGCGGCGCAGCGCACCCTGCTGTGCGGCGTGCGCATACACCGCACCGGTCTCCGGGTGGGCGAGCAGTTCGGTGACCGCGTGGGCGTACTCACCGATGCCGGCGTTCACGATGCAACCCGTCTCGCCGTCGTCGATGATCTCGCGGTGCGCGGGAATGTCGGAGCACACGATGGGCTTGCCCGCCGCGCACGCCTCGATGAGGAACATGGGCAGCGATTCGCCAGCCTCCGAGGTGTCAATGACCACGTCGGACGCGGCCAGGTACGCCAGCGGGTCGCGCTGCATGCCCAGGAAGTGGATGTGCCCCGGCGCCTCCTCGCGCACCGCCACGCGGCGTACCTCGTCCAGGTCCGGTCCTTCACCCACGACGAGCCCGTGCACCTCGCGGTCCGCCTCGCGGCGCGCCACCTCGGCCACGATGCGCACGAAGTTGTCGAAACGCCGCGATGCCAGCACCCGCCCCGACATCATCAGTACGCGCGCACCCTCGGGGATGCCGAGATCGCGCAGTGTCGGCCCGCGTTCCGCGGATGCCGCCCGGGTGGCGATGGCGTCCACGTCCACAAACCCGGGAATCAACGAAATCTGCTCCGGCCTGATGCCCAGCGATTCCAGATCCAGCTGCTTGTCACGGTTGATGGCAATGAAACGGTCCGCGCAACGGCGCATGACCGCACCCGACACGCGTCGTGGTGCGCGGCGGAATATGCGCGAATGGTGGGTGAGCACGCGAACCGGACGCAGGTGACTCGCCCGGGCGGCGAGTGCGGCGAGCATCGCGCTGGACGCGCCCTGGGCGTGAACGACGTCGAACTTGTGGTGCTTGATATAAAGGAGCAGCTCGTGGGTGACGCGGCTGGGCGCACCGTGCGGGTTGTCGGTGGGCAGGTAGCGCACGCGCGCGTCGAGGTCGCCGCGCAGCGCGCCGTCCGCGCTGGCCAGGAACACCTCGATGCCCTCGCCGGCCAGAGCATTGGCCAAAGAAACCGTCATGACCTCGGCAGCGCCCACGCGCAGCGAACTGGCGGCGATGAGAACGCGGCCGGGCCTCGCGGCCCCCGGGGGCGCTTCCGTCGCCGCGGTGGCGGGGGTTGACGATATCAGATCGGGGTTCACAGTTTTCGGATCAACCGCGCCGGATTGCCGGCATAGATGCCGGGCTGGGTGATGTCCCTGGTGACCACCGCGCCCGCCCCCACCACCACGTTGTCACAGATGGAAACGGGCAGAATGGTGGCGTTGGTGCCGATGGATACCTTGTTGCCAATCCTGGTCGGCTTCCACAGGTGGTCCTGTCCGTAGGCGGGCCCGCCGATCTGGAACATATCGTTGATGAACATGGCGCCGTGCGAGATGAAGCAGTCGTCGCCGATGGTTACCAATTCGCACACGAAGGCGTGCGACTGCACGCGGGTGCGCTTGCCGATGGTGACCTGCTTCTGGATTTCCACGAAGGGCCCGATAAAGGCGCCGTCGCCGATGGCGCAGCCGTAGAGGTTGCACGGCTCGACGATGGTAACCCCCTCGCCGAAGGTGACATTGACCAGTCCCGACTGGAACTTGCGTGGTTCAGCCATGGCGCGATTATACACGTCCCGGCGCCCGGGAACCAGCGCGTCAGTCGCGTCGCACCGTGGGGCGCCAGGCGTTCATGGGGACGGTGATGAGGTACGATTCCTGCGGGTCCACCTGCACGCGCAGCTCCACCCGCTCCGGACGGCTCGATATCACCGTGGCGTTGATTGCGGGCACGGCACCCCGTCCGGGGACCAGGAGCCAGGTGAAGGTGGTGGTGCCGGGAAGCTCCGCGGTGTAAACCGCCGTGGGCGACGGCTGCTTCTCGCTGTAGTAGCCGCTGTACCACCCCTGGACCGACGGGCGTTCCTGGCCTTTGACGACATTCACCTTCCAGCGCATCCCGCCCACCGGCACCACGCGCAGGTTGCCCTTGCCGGGGTCGGCGGTGACCACCGAGCGGTCGTCCACCACCAGCGAACAGTCGGGCGCGAAGTGCCACAGCGCCTCGATGTCGCGCGGCCGGTCGGTCTCGATGCGATCCGCCACCACCCAGAAACGGTCGCGCACGTAGATGACCGTGCGCGTGTGGATGGCCTGGCCGCTGACCCCCGCGTATCCGCCGGAGTAGATGCCGCGCGCGAAGTCCCAGTCAGGCGTGGTGCCGTAGTTGGATACGTTCAGCGGCACGCTGGCGCGTTCGCTGTACGCCTTCTGGCCCCCACCGTCGATACGAATGACGTTGTGCGCGCGGGAACCGGTGAAGTAGTCGCGCCACTTGCCGCGCTCGTAGTTGTAGCGCCCCGCGTCCACCAGTAGTGCGCGCCCGTAGGCATCCACCGAGACGTGCAGCATGTCGCGGTGCTGGTGGTTGGTGCCGTAGGGGCCGATGTCGAAGAAGGACCAATGCGCGTCGCGCCGCCAGCTGGAGCGCATCACCGCGTGACCCGCCCACGGGAACGTCACCGACTGGCCGGCGGCGGGTTCGGTGCCGGACGTGCCGTTGGTGACACACCAGGTCCAGTCCGGGCGATCGTGTACGCGCGCCGCGTTGAGTAGCTTCTCACCGATGTTGCGGCGGTCGCAGTCGTTGTTCTCCGGCGTGGTACCGTCGGGACGCAGGGTGAGTGCCAGGTAGTTCCACATCTCCTCCACGCCGTGCCTCAGCGAGTCAGGAACGTCGTAGCCAAACTCCCGGAATACGCCGATGAACTTCTCGAAGTGCTCGGTGGTGATGCGGTGGTAGATGGCGGTGAGTTCCACATCCGCGCCATCGGGGTAGACCTGGTTCGACATCTCTTCGCCCATGCGCTCCAACGCGAACGCGCGCCATCCGGGCGAGTCGTCGAACTCGGGCCACGCGGTGGCAATGGTGGCGAGTCCCTCCAGTTCGGAAATTGTCCAGTTGAACGCGTCATGCCGGTGGAACACCAGCAGGTACTGCGCGTGGTGGAACAGGCTGGAGAGCATGAGCAGGCGCGTGGAGGGCGAAAACTCGTCGCACTGCTGCAGTCCGTAGAAGGTGAACATCCATGCGCGCGCGCGCGCGGACGTGGTGAGCCCGCGCCAGTGACCGGTCCTGGTCATTCGCGACGGCATGGGATTGTTGAGGATCCAGTCGCGCGTATCGGTGTCGACACGCTCCACGTACTCGACGCGGCCGGTCTTGTAGTAGGCGGCGCACAGAAGGTTGAACCAGTAGAGGTCGTTGAGCGACCATCCCCATTCAGGATCGTTGCGGGGACCGTCGTACGACCAGTCGATGCCGCCCGAGCGCGTGCGCCGCAATGTTCCGCGCTGGTTGTAGAAGGTAAAGTCGTCCTGGAGCATCGCATCGGCGCGCGCGTCGCTGCGCTCGCTCACCGGCACCGCGGGGTGGCGCAACCAGCCTGCGGTGGGCGCGGTGCGGTAGTAGGCGAGAAGCGCGTAGCAGGCGGCGATATAGTCGTCGGCAACCACCGCGCGGCGCACGGCTTCGAGCCCGGGGCGGGTGAGATTGAGGGTGTCGAACAGGGCGCGGACGCGCTCCGGCTGGTTGGCCAGCACCCACTCGACGGTGCGCGGGTCGTCCTCGGGCGCCTGGCAACGCGCTGCACCCGCGGCGGCGAGGACAGCGATCGCCGCGACTATCGAAGCCAGCGCGGCGGCGAGACCACGTGCGCGCACGAATGGGCGGCGGCAAAAAGCCATCGATGGGGCGCTACTCGCTGACACCTTCCAGCAACATGTCGATGATGTTGTCGGTGGAAACGCCATCTGCGTCTGCATTGAAGTTGGTGACCACGCGGTGCCGAAGCACCGGGTGCGCGATGGCGCGCACGTCCTCCACGCTGGGAATGGGCCGGCCGTTCATGACGGCGCGCACCTTGGCGCCCAGGATGAGATTCTGTCCCGCGCGCGGGCCCGCGCCCCACGACACGTATTGCTGCACCTGCGGCACGGTGTCGTCGCGCGTGGCGCGCACCAGGCGGATGGCGTACTTGAGCACGTGCGAATCCACCGGAACCGTGCGCACCAGTGCCTGCGTGCGCAGGATGTCGTCCGCGTGCAGCACGATGGACGGCTTTTCACCCGACGGCGATGTGGTGGATTCCACAATCTGGATTTCCTCCGCCTCGCTCGGATAGTCCACGCGGATGTTGAACATGAAGCGGTCCAGCTGCGCTTCCGGCAGCGGATACGTTCCCTCCTGCTCGATGGGATTCTGGGTGGCAAGCACGAAGAAGGGCAGATCCAGCGAAAAGGTCTCGCCGCCCGCGGTGACCTTCTTTTCCTGCATGGCCTGCAGCAGTGCGGCCTGCGTCTTGGGCGGCGTGCGGTTGATCTCGTCGGCGAGAATCACGTTGCCGAAGATGGGGCCCTTGATGAACCGGAAGGAACGCTTGCGCGACGCGGCGTCTTCTTCGAGGATCTCGGTGCCGGTGATGTCGCTGGGCATGAGATCGGGCGTGAACTGGATGCGCGAGAACCTGAGGTCCAGCGCTTCGGCCACGGTGGATATAAGGAGGGTCTTGGCCAGGCCGGGCACACCCACCAGCAGGCAGTGCCCGCCCGCGAAGAGCGCGATGAGCAGCTCTTCGATCACCTGGTCCTGCCCCACGATGACCTTGCCGATTTCGTTGCGCAGGCGGCTGCAGGCGTCGTTGAACTTCCTGACGTCATCCATGGTTGCGGCGTTCGGCGTCTGACTCATCGAAAGATCCTTCCTTTTCAGTCCGGCATGGCCGCGCCAGGAAGCCCAGCCACCGGGAGAATGTATCAGATGGGGCGCTCCGGCGCACCATCCTTCGGGTATCTTGACCAGCGCGATCCGAGCAAGTAGTCTTCAATCAACCAACTACACAGGGAGGCCGGCCATGCGCGCTCGAGTCGTTTCCCTGGTCACGGATCCGCCCGCGATTGCAGTGCTCTTCATCCTCGCCCTTGCATCGTGCAGCCGGTCCGGTTCTGTCACCATTCTTCCCGAAAATCCGCGCCCCGGAGAGGTGGTGATCGTCGAGTTGCCCCGCAACTGCGACGCCAGCCAGATCCGGATGACCCTTGACGACAAGCCAGCCAAGATCGTGGAAGCCATTGACTCCCGCCACGTGGGGGTAATCATCCCCTCGCTCGAGCCGGGAACTCACACCCTGTCGATCCTTGCCGGCGACCGCACCGTCGCCACATCGGCGCTCGAAACACGGGAGGCAATGACCCGCGCGTTGAATATTGTTCTCGACGAGGGCGGCGCCCACCTGGCCAGCGCGGGGCTCTCCGCCGAATCGTGGTCGGGCCACGCGCCTGTCGGGGGAAAGCGCATCGCGGTGGACCTTGTTGCAACGGACGGGAGCATCCTGTTCTCAACCACCCTCATAGACGTCTCCGCGTCGCTCCCGGAAATCATCGCGCCCGCGGGCGCGGAGGCCCTGTCGTTTCGCCGGGGGCGAGTACCCGACACTGCGGTACTCATTGCTTATGTCCCCAACCTCCAAGAGACGAACACCATCCGCGTGTATCGGGTTCCCCGCAGGATTGACGCCACGCAGGGGGAGAGTCGTAAGGCGATGACGCTGCTGGGCGAATTCCCCGCCCACGAAGAGGTGAAGCCATGAAACGATCCCTCGTTGTGCTTGGCCTGATTGCGTGGCTCGCTGGATCCGGTGGGGCAAACGCCGATACAGAGATGAGGGGCGGGCACAGCTTCCTGGTCCAGCCCGATGGCTCCCTGTATCGGCTCGTCCTGGGAACCGGTGCTAGCTCGCGGATTGACCTCGTGTTCGTCGCGGATGGATTCCAGGAGAGCGAACTGGGCTACTTCGCCGACGTTATCAAGCAAATGATCACCGAGTTGCTGGAGATCAAACCCTACTCGGATTACAAGTGCGCATTCAACTTCTGGGCTGTTGATATGATATCGCCGTCGTCCGCCAGTTCGCTGGGATGCGTGGCGACGGGAGACACCGCTGCGGTCGACTGCAATCTCACGGACGTTCGGGATGTTCCGTCGTTGGTGGGAGCGCCAGCGGACATCGTCTACGTGGTAATCAACGACGACGTCAACTACCTTGCAACCGCGTATCCGGAATCGAAGGTCATCATTTCGTCGACGAAGTACCCGTATGGAGTCATACCAGCCCACGAGATCGGACACATAATTGCAAATCTTGCGGATGAGTACATGTGCAGGAATTGTGAAGACGACTTGGATCGCACCTATCCCCTCGCCACCGAGGGCGAACCCGAGAACCCCAACCTGACCACGGAGTATGAGCGGGACAAGCTTCCCTGGACATCAATGACCAACGCCCGCACCTATCCAACCCTGTACACGCAGGAGTGCAACGGATACCGCATTGGCGCCTGGGAAGGTGGTGGCTACTACGCGCACGGCATCTACCGGCCATCCGGGTACTGCCTCATGGACTACGTGCTGTGTCCGGGCAACGACCCGTTCTGCGCGGTGTGCGAAGACGCCGTTCGGAAGGCCCTGCTGGGGATATGCTATTCCATCGAAGATTTCGTCTCCGTCCTTACCTTCGACTCGTCACTCGACGACCTTATGCGCTTCATGTGGCTCATGGAATCGCTGGTGCGTGCGCCGATTCCGCGGTGCATCATATGCGATCCTGAGTTCCACCGGCCCGACGATGCGATTCTGCGCATCCGCAGCAACGCAGGTCCCGGCGCGCGCGTGGTGATCGTGGATTCGGAGATGCACGAAATCATGCGGGGTGGGCCGCCGGTAAATGGTGTCATCGAGGTCGCATTCCCAGCCGAGCGATTGCGCAGCTATACAATGCTGTTCTACAGCGGCGCCCCAACTTCGAGCGAACTCAAGTTAGAGTGCCAGCTTACGAGAAACGGGCGCGAGCAACCTCTCTCCGGCACGGGCGGCGGGCGCTGATCGCGCCCGCCGCTCCGCCGGTCGAAAAGCATCAGGGTTCAGGTTCAACGACAACCGGAGGGCCCGGCCCCCCCTCTTCTTTGCCCTCGCCGGTCTCAAGGCAGAAGAACTTCCACTCGTATGGTCCAGCGGGAAGCCGCCCGATCTTCCTGCTAACGCGCTCACCGGGTGCCAGCCGGATGGTGGCCGATCCGCTCAGGAGCTTGTGATGGCTCACCCGTATGACCACGGTGCCATGGCTCTCGTTGCACCACTCAATCATGCTTCCCCGCTTGATGTGGATATTGCCGTCCGCCGTCTTGGGAGCAACAACCTGGCAATCATCCGTGATGCATATGACGACGCCACCCGTGGGGAGACAACCACCCACCGCGAACACCCCCCCGAGCGCGAGTAGCAGTATGGTTTGAAGAATTTTCCTGCGCATGAAACAACCTCCTGAGGTTCGGAACAACACACGGACAGCTTAAAACTGCACCCTCATTTTTCTATGGGCGCGCCAAGCATCTGGAAGCGCGCGTCGCGCCTCAGATCCCTGAACAGGGGCTCCCTCTCAATATCCTGCATGGGGTATTCGGCCTGGATGGCGCGGTTGAGGTATTCGAGCGACTTCTCGCGGTCGCCGAGCTTCTCATACGCGCATGCAATCCGGAAGTCGACCTCCGCGTCATCGTAACGGGCCGCACGCGCGATCATCCCCCGCGCATCATCCACTTTCCCCATCATCGCGTAGTAGTCGGCGAGTCGCGCGATGACGGTGGCGTCATCCGGGTTCTTGTCCAGATTATCGAGTGCAAGATCCACCGCCCGCTGGAACAGCGGAATTGCTTGTTCGCGATTTCCATCGACCCAGTAGAGCGACGAGGCCCAGTTGCCCCAGTTGATGTAGGAGGAGGAGTCGCCCAGTTCCAACGCGTACTGGTAGTATCTGGCGGAGTCCTCGAATCTCCCTTCGAGATACATAAGGGCACCAACATTCGAACTGCTCGCGTAAGTCGGCTTCACGAGATAGGACCGCTCGAAGAATTCTCGTGCGCGCGGGTAATCGCCAGCCTGATAGTAATGAACGCCCAGGCTTCCAAGCACGCCGTCGTTGCCCGGGGCGAGACGGTTGGCCAGCAAGTGCTCGCGAACACTGCTTTCCGGGTCGTTGATCCGGCGATACAACCATCCCAGCCGCCAGTGGGCACGGTAGTAGTCCGGAAACTGATCCGCCAGTTTCTTCCCAACTTCGATCGCCTCGGCGTACCGGCGGGAGGCGATGAGGACGTCCATGAGCATCTCATGGCCCCTTATCGCGTCCGGCTGGTCGTGGATCGCACCTCGGGCTTGCAGTTCCGCATCACGGTCCCGGTTCAAGGCCCGAAGCACCTCCGCCCGCACCGTCCGGGGCCAGGCACCAACCGAGTCGATTGCAAACGCGACCGGCATTTCCGCCCGTGCCATCTCCAGCCAGCTCTCACCTCCATCGCGTGCGTTCCCGCGCACGTACGCCATCGACAGCGCCATCCGCGCGGTCGCGAATCCGGGCGCAATTTCCACGGCCGATCGCAGACGGTCGAGCGCCTGCTCGTTATTATCGGCGTGTTTGTAGTAATCGAGGTAACCGAGTCCTTCGAGGAACAGCGGGAACGCAGGAGTGTCTTCGTCCTCCATGGGCGCCGGACCCGGGGAGACATCCACTCCCAGGAGGCGGGACATCGCCGTATCGAGTTGCGCGGGCAGTCCCTCGAACTTCGGGGCAAGATCCACAACGGCAGATCGCAACTGTCTCTGCGTTCTTGCGTCCTCGATTGTGAGCGTAAGACGGATGCGGTCGGAGAATGGCTGAAACTCCCCCCTCAGCAGGCGATTCACGCCCATCGTCGCGGAAATCCGCTCGACACTGGCAGGGCGGTCCGACAGCACCCGTTCGTAAGGCATGACCCACATCGATCTTCCGCCCGGTTGCGCGCCTTCGAGCATCAACGACGCCCAGTGCGCAATACCGTCCGCGGCGGCCTGCGAGGGGACGTCACCGATGCGATCGAACGGAACAACCGCGAGCCGGACATCGGTCCTGAACGGCGATGCCACCCGCGCGTACCATGCGCGCGCGCCAAGGACCGCGCCTGTGATGACCACGATGGCCACGGCGGCCCACGCGAAGTTCGAGCGGCTCCGGCTCCGGCCCCGCCCCCGCACCACGCTCACCGCGCGCACGCCGCCGGTGGCGAACGAGTCGCCCCAGCCCAGCTTCTTGCCCGCCTCGAACACCGCCACGCAAAAGTCTTCGGCGGACTGGTAGCGCTTCTCGGGGTCCTTCGACAGGCACTTGTCGACGATGGCCACGCACGCATCGGGAACATCCGGCTTCAGCTTGCGGATGGGCTCCGGTGTCTCGTTGAGAATCGAGTACACCACCGCCTGGTCGATCTCGCCGCGGAACGGCACCCGCCCGGTGAGCATCTCGTAGAGCACCGCGCCCAGCGACCAGATGTCCGTACGCCCATCCACCTCTTCGCTGCGCGCCTGTTCGGGCGACATGTACGCCGCCGTTCCCAGGGTGGTGCCGCTGCCGGTGACCCGCGAGCGGCCGATGAGCTTCGAGAGACCGAAGTCGATGATCTTCACGAAGCCGTCGGCGGTGATCATGATGTTGCCGGGCTTGATGTCGCGATGGATGATGTTGCTCGCGTGCGCGCGCCCCAGCCCCTGCGCGGCCGCAAACGCAATCTGGAACGCCTCCTCCACATCGAGACCGCGCCGCGCGATCCGCTCCTTGAGCGATTCGCCGTCGTAACAGGTCATGGCAATGAACAGTTGCCCCTCGGGGGTTTCGTCGATCTCGTGGACGCTGCAGATGTTGGGGTGATCGAGCGCGGACGCGGCCTGGGCTTCGTGGAGAAACCGCTTCTTGGCGTCTTCGTCGCGGGTGAGTTCGGGCGCGAGAAATTTCAGGGCGACGGTACGGCGGAGTTTGAGATCCTCGGCCTTGTACACCACGCCCATGCCACCGCCCCCCAGCTTCTGGAGGACGCGATAATGCGAGACGATGTGACCTATCATGAGCCGCTACTGATCGGGGGCGGACGCGGCGGCAATCGCCGCGGCGGTTGCCCATCGTCAGCGGGGAGTATATCGCAAAGTGGACGTCGTTCCAAGCGCGGCGGCACGGCCATTGACCGGTGGCGTCGGCACGCTATACTTGCGGCTCAACCTGCAAACCTGGAGGTTCCGTGATGGCGGATCGTGTACACAAGGTGTCGTACTGTTATGCAATGGTTCCGATGCGCGCGGGAACCGGCGTAAAGATTCTTTCCGAGTTGCGCGAAGCGGGCGTGAATCTCATTGCGTTCTCCGGCTTCCCGGCCGGTAACGGGCGCGCCCAGCTGGACCTGGTTCCGGAGAAGATGACCAAACTGCGCAGCCTCGCCACCAGGAAGGGATGGAAACTGGGGCGCACCAAGAACGCGTTCCTCATCCAGGGCAAGGATTCCGTGGGCGCGGTGAACCGCCACATCAAGAAGCTGGCGGCGGCCAAGATCAGTGTCACCGCGGCGGACGCGGTGTGCGCCGGCAAGGGCCGCTACGGCATGATTCTGTGGGTGAAGCCCAAAGACTACGCGCGCGCGGCGCGGGCACTGGGCGCGGTGTAAGTCAGCCGGCGAGTACGCGGTTCAGCCGCTCGACGCCTTCGAGCACGCGCTGCGGTGATTCGCCCGCGAAGCAGATCCGTATCCATTCGGCGAAGTCCACGCCGAAGTCGGCGCCCGGCGCCACGGATACGCCCGCGTCGAGGAGTTCCTCGATCACACGCTCGTAGGAGCGGCCGCGCAGGTACGCATCCACCGGAAAGAAGAAGTAATACGCGCCGTCGGGAAGCGCCGCATCCACGCGCAGCGCAGCCGCCACGGTGTCGCGGATGCGCGCGCACGCGTCCACGAAGTCACGCGACCACGCGGTGCGGGACCGCACCGCCTCCACCATCATCTGCTGCGCCACCGTCGACGGGCTATATAATTGATGCACCATGGCCTTGTTGACCGTGCGGATGACGTCCGCGCCCCCCACCGCATAGCCCAGCCGCAGTCCGGCGAACATGTACACCTTGGAGAAGGTGTACACGGCGATGGTGCGTTCCGCAGCCCCGGGAAGACTCGCGGGTGAGACGTGCTCGCGCCCGTCGAAGGTCATGCCGTCATAGGCCTCGTCGGAAATGAGCCACAGGTTGTGGCGGCGCGCAAAGTCCGCGATGGTTTCCACCTGCGCCCGCGTGAGCACCTTGCCGCTGGGGTTGTTGGGGGTGTTGAGGTACACCGCCACGGTACGTTCGGTGAGCGCGTCCTCCAACAACGCGCGCACGTCGGTTTGCGGCGTGTCGTAGAGCTTTGCGTACAACGGCACCTCCACGGCATTCCCGCCCGCCATCCTCACCATGCCACGGAAGAATGGCCAGAAGGGCGAGAGCAGAAGAACGTCGTCTCCGTCGTCCACCAGGCTCTGCACGATGGCGCTGAGGGCGTTGGTGGCGCCCGCCGTCACCAACACGTTGTCGCGCGTTACCTCGAGATGGTTGTCGTCGCGCAGCTTCTCAACCAGAGCGTCGCGCAGGGCGGCCACACCGAAGGTGTCGCAGTAGCGGTGGAACCCCGCATGCGTGCGTGCAAAGGTTTCGTCGATGGGAATGGGATACGGCGGTGGCGGAAACGCGTCGCCGATGTGCAACCCGATGAGGCTACCGCCCTGCACCGTCATGCGCGCGCGGAACTTTTCGTAGACCGAGCCAGAGATACGCGACGTACGCGCGGAGAACGACGGAAAGCGGGGCATGGCGGGATACTACACCAGCCGGCCCCGGCGGGCAAAAGGCAGCGGGAGCGACGCGGTCTGGAAGCGCTTGACCGCACCGTAGAGGCTGGTGGGCCCCCGCAACGGCCCGCCCGAAGGCGGCTTCGCTCCCCCTGTTCCTTCCTTCAGCGAGATAGCCTTCATTATTTCGAACCGGACACGCGCGCGTCAAGCACCGCGCTCAGTTTTAGCATGAATTTTATGCTTACCGCGCCGCGCGTGCTACAATGTGGCCGCGTGTTACACACGCCCGTATGGAAACAGCCCCAAGGAGAGCCCACCGATGGCAGATGATACAAACGAACGTTTCCCCGAGCGCCCCGAACCGAATCACGACGAACGCCAGCAGCTCATCTCCGAGTTGAAGGACAGTCCAGCCTATCGCATTGCGTTCGAGGATGCCGACTTCCTCAAGGAGGAGGTGCTGCGTCCGATCCGGCTGCAACTGGAGTTGCTCAAACCGGAGATGCTGCTGCGCCGCTTGAAGATCCGTTCCACCATCGTGGTGTTTGGAAGTGCGCGCATTCTTCCGCGCGACAAGGCCGTTGCGCACCGTGACGCCGCGGCGCGCGCCGCGGAGAAGAAGCCGGATGACCGGGATCTCACCCGCGCGCTGGCGCGCGCGGAGCGGCACGTGCTGCTCTCCAAGTACTACGAAGAGGCGCGAAAGTTCTCGCGCATCGTGTCCACGCTGTTCAAGCAGGCCGACCGGCGCGACTTTGTTGTTGTCACCGGTGGCGGTCCCGGCATCATGGAGGCCGCCAACCGGGGTGCGCACGACGTGCAGGCGGTAAGCGCCGGGTTCAACATCACTCTTCCGATGGAGCAGGAACCCAACCCCTACATGAGCCCGGAGTTGTGTTTCCAGTTCCACTACTTCGCCATGCGCAAGATGCACTTTTTGATGCGCGCCGTGGCGCTGGTGGCGTTCCCGGGGGGATTCGGCACCCTCGATGAACTCTTCGAAGCACTCACCCTGGTGCAGACGCAGAAGGTCGGCTCCATGCCCATCGTGCTGGTGGGCCGCGAGTACTGGAGCCAGCTGATCGACTTCGAGTTGATGGTGGCGGAGGGCGTAATTTCGCCGGAGGATATGATGCTGTTCACCATCGTCGAAACCGCGGAAGAGGCGGTGCAGCACATTTACGACTACTACGGCCGCAACGTGCCGGCGATATAGCAAGCGGTGCGTGCGAAGCACGCGCTTCGAGCGTACTCTGTATCGAGACGATCAAGGAGGTGCGTATGAGAGGATTTCTGATTCGGGGACTGCTTGCGGCGCTTGGGCTGTGGGTGGCATCCGCACTGCTGCCCGGCGTCCATTCCGGTGGCTTGCTCCCCATTCTGGGCGCGGGGCTGCTGCTGGGGCTGGTGAACGCCATCATCAGGCCCATCATCGTCATTCTCACCCTGCCCATTACCATTGTGACGCTGGGGTTGTTCCTGCTGGTGGTCAACGCGCTGATGGTGTGGCTGGTGGGAAAGATGATGGGCGGCTTCGGCGTGGATGGTTTCGGCTCGGCGCTGCTCACCGCGATCATCGTGTCGTTCGTGAGCTGGTGCGCCAACGCCTTCATCGGACCGCGGGGCAACTTCGAGCGGTTCAGCGGCGGGCGAAAGGTGCAGTAGCGGCGTGGACAAGCCGCACGAGCACGATCCCCGGCTGCGGTTCTCCAACCGCGTCCAGGACTACCTCCGGCACCGCCCCGGCTACCCGCCGGAATTGATCGCCTGGCTCACGGACAAAATCGATCTGCGCCCGTCGTGGATCGTGGCCGACGTGGGCAGCGGCACCGGGATGCTGGCCCGCGAATTCTGCCGCAACGGCAACCTGGTGTACGGGGTGGAACCCAACGCGGCCATGCGCACCGCGGCCGAGGAGCTATTCGAGCGCGAACCGCACTTCGTTTCCGTCGACGGTTCCGCCGAGGCCACCACGCTGCCCGACGGCTCGGTGGACCTGGTGACGGCCGCGCAGGCGTTCCACTGGTTCGAGCCGGAGGCAACCCGCCGCGAGTGGCAGCGCATCCTCTGCCCGGGCGGCCGCGCGCTGGTCGTCTTCAACTCGCGCCGCGTGGAGACCAGCCCCTTCATGCGCGCCTACGACGCCTTCCTCGTGGCCAACGCCGTCGACTACCAGGGCGTCGACCACCGCCGCGTGCTGGGTGACAACCTGCGCGCGTTTCTCGACGACATGCACGACTGGCGCTTCGAGTTCACGCGCGCGATGACTTTCGAAGACGTACGCGGCCTGTCGATGTCGTCGTCATATGTGCCCGCGCCGGAGCATCCCGGGCACGCGGCGTTCATGCAGGGTCTGGAGCAGCTCGTGGACGAGCATGCAAAGGACGGAACGGTGGAGATGCTCTACCAGACGGAAGCGTACGTGGGCCGGCTCTAGGCTCAGACGCGCGGGCGCGCGTACACCGCGTCCCACGCCGCCAGCGCGGGCTTGGGGTTGAGATCCATGTCCACCAGCCCCAGGCGTGTGAAGAGAATCAGAATGGGCGGGGGTGGCGGAGTGATCGCGGCAAAGTCGAGGTCGGTGAAGACCAGCTGGAAGACGGCAATCGCATTCACACGATCGAGCAGCACCGACTGACGTTGGATGTAGCGCTTCTGCTCGTCCTCCGATGACACAATCGAGTCGAGTGTCTCGGATGCCCAGCCTCCCTCGGTGACGGCGGCGGGTATTGTGCGCCCCGAGAGAAGTCCAGCGTAGTAATCGGCAGGAATGTCTTCCGGCACCGCGAACCCGGCCAGGTACGGATACGACGAGAGACCGATTTCCTCCATGAACGGAAAGTCCGCGAAGTCGGTGTCGAGCCCCTGGAATCCACCGCCCACGAGTCGTCCCCACGCGTGGTCCACCTGTACGCTGACGCTCAACTTGACCAGCGGGTCCACCGCGCGCACGTCGGCGGCCGCATCGTTAACCACCTGACGGACGGCGGCATACAGCGGGGCGGGTGCGAGGCTGCGAATCAGATTGGTTTCCAGCGCGAGACCGAGATGTGCGGGGCGGACAATGCTGTCGATCACCACTGCGTAGCGCCGGAACAGGGCCTGAACCTCCGGCTCCTGGATGCTGCGCCCCGCGTTCGCCAGTGCGTCGGACTCTCCGGCGCGATCGA
Source organism: Candidatus Krumholzibacteriia bacterium (assembly GCA_029865265.1). Lineage (NCBI taxonomy): Bacteria > Candidatus Krumholzibacteriota > Candidatus Krumholzibacteriia > Candidatus Krumholzibacteriia bacterium. The sequence goes on from JAOUHG010000008.1 coordinate 44,702, forward strand.
GGCCGTTGGCCGGATCCAGGTAGACCCAGATCTCGTGCCCCTTGTAGCGGTAGTAATTGGCCAGTTCAGCCTGGTCCCGAACCACGAGTGTCTCCGGCGGGACCCCGGCCAGGAGCGAATCCCACGGAAGTTCGAAGCTCAGGATGGCGGCGTCCGCGCGCTGCGACCACATGTCGATGGAGGCAATCGCAACCTGAAAATCCGCCCGGGGCGGGATTCCGGAAAAGCCCATCCGGTACGACCGCGTGGGGGTGTCCGGAGGAGGCGGGGCGGTGCCGTCGTCGCCACAGGCAACCACAAGTGCCATGATGAGCACGGTTAGTGGAGCCGTCCACCCGGTTATTCTGCCGCTTCGGTACATGTGCGAACCCGGATCGGCAGAGCAAACAGCGGGCCAATCCGTCACTTACGCGCTTGTTTCGGGCAGTGAGCCGTTGTATGCTACGTGTGTATGAAAAGAATCGAATTGGAGCAATTTTCACTATGACGTTTGAAGAACTGAACCTGCCCGCCCCGATACTCAGCGCCATCAAGGATTCGGGATACCACACACCCACAGAGATCCAGGCACAGGCCATTCCGCCGGGACTGGAGGGCCGCGACATTCTGGGCCGCGCCGCCACCGGCACCGGCAAGACCGCGGCATTTGCCATTCCCATCCTGGTGGGCCTGACAACGAACGATGGAAATCAGGACGCCGAAGGCGCCCAGCCGCCGCGCCATCCGCAGCGAAAGGGCGCCAACGCGCGCGCGCGCGCCGTCCGCGCCCTGGTGCTGACCCCCACGCGCGAGTTGTGCGTGCAGAACGAAGAGGCCTTCAAGGCCTACGGGAGCTACCTCGACCTGCGCGTGCTCGCCATCTACGGCGGCATGCCCATCGACCGGCAGATCAAGAAGCTGCACGCCGGCGTCGACATCGTGATCGCCACGCCGGGACGCCTGCTCGACCATCTCAGCCGCCACACCATCGACCTGCGCAACGTGGAGTACTTCGTGCTCGACGAGGTGGACCGCATGTTCGACATGGGCTTCATCCAGGACGTGCGGCGCATCATCGCCAAGATTCCCGGGGAGCGCCAGACGCTGCTCTTCTCCGCCACCATGTCATCGGAAGTGCGCCGCCTCGCCGAGCGCGTGCAACACGACGCCGTGCTGGTGGAGGTAGGTGAGCAGCGCCGCCCCACGGACACGGTGACCCAGTACGTGTACCCGGTGCCGCGCGACCGCAAGATGGAACTGCTGCGGATCATCCTCGAGAACGAGGACTGGGACATGGTGCTCGTGTTTACCGGCACCAAGGACAATGCGGAGTTTCTCACCCGCCGGCTCTCGCACAACGGTGTCGACGTGGCGGAACTGCACTCCAACCTGTCGCAGAAGGAACGGCGCGATGCGCTGGAGGGGTTCAAGAACGGCGAGCACCGCGTGCTCATCGCCACCGACATCGCCGCGCGCGGCCTTGACATCGACGGCATCTCGCACGTGGTCAATTTTGACGTGCCCCGCAACGCCGAGGACTACATCCACCGCATCGGACGCACCGGCCGCGCCGAGGCAACCGGCGACGCCGTGACACTGGTGTCATTCGACGAAGAAGAGTTCCTGGATCGCATCGAAGAACACATCGGCGCCAAGCTGGAACGCCGCCGCTACCGCGACTTCGACCACGGCGTGGGCCGCTTTACCCCCACGCGCGCCGAACTGGGACGCATGCACCGCGGCTCCCGCCGCTCCTCCAAACGCCGCTACGTGTAACCAAACCGGAGCGACGCAAACCGAGGCGTCACACCCGACGCGTCTGGCAAACAGAAGGGCCGCCCAAGGCGGCCCTTTCCAGAGGCATCTTCCCGTCGCCCGACCCCCTACTTCAGAATCGTCATTTTCCTGGTGTCCGTGAACGACCCCGCGACCAGCTTGTAGAAATAAACCCCGCTCGCGACGGGCTGACCACGGTCAGTCTTCCCATCCCAATTCGTCATCGCCAACGCCTGTGGACAGGTTAATATTGAGAAATGGCTGGATCTCGACGATACTCAGCGGTGCTATCTGTCTTTCGCTTGCACGTGCAGTGGAAAAGCACGCGACCACAGCCGCGAGAATTCCAGAAGCCACACACACCTTGGCCCAAGTAAGGCGGTCCAATTCTATTCCCCTTCCATGACTTCGCCTACCAGGGTGGGGTTCCACGTTGCGATCCTGGTCTTCACGGGTTTGTACCTCGCCCTTCCGAGCGAATCCACGTAGTCAAGCTCGGCAGCACGCGGAATTTCGCCTAGTGCTGCACGAACCTCCGCGGCCATCGCACGCGGATATGAGTACCGATACCCAGCACCCACTACGACAAGACGATTAGGAACGATGGCGTCAACCAAACTTTGATAGGCGCTGCGGACGATTCGTTCGCCGAGAGCATCTTGTGACAGCATCTGAGGACGGTCGAGTGGATACACCGTCGCGATATCGTTGACGTCAGTGTAAATGGTCATTTCGTTCTCGCTCAACCGGATGGTCACCATGGCGTCTTCCTCCGGCACAGATAGTTGAAACACCTCCGCCGGTCCTCGCACTTCCTCATCGATAACTACGCTGCCGTGGTTTGTTTCGCGAGACTCCCAAATCCTTTCCGCCGCTCGCCTCACGAGGCGCGTCTTCCGCTCAATCTCCGGCGTGATTACGACCTTTGGGAAATAGTCGGACACGGTCATGCATGTGATTCCGTTACATGTCACCGAGGTGTCATCTCGCGATATCCAGTAACCACGCCTGCCTTGGCGAGTAACCGGCAAGACATCTTTTCCGAACAGAATCAGCTCACAGTCGGTTGCGATCATAGTATCCGCTCGAACCACCGGCGTACCGGATCGACCATCCGACCTCCCACCCTGAACGGGCGGATCAGCCAGCACGAACACGAACATCGCTGCCGCTAGAATGATGCACAACGAAAGACGATTCATGAGTGCGTACCTCGGCAAGTGAATCGAATGATTGAAGGCGGAAGATGCGACTGCGGGGTGGGCAGTGAACATCTTCCCAGAATTCACTGTTTACAATCTGGTCCGCTTTCGGCAACCTGTCAATCAACTTGGCTGTGGGCAAGGGAGGAAACGCTGGCTCCGCGCATAACGTGGACACCCGGCACAACTACCCCCGCTGTGCAACCCTTCGCAACAAACGACAGGCTGCTCGCCAGTTTGCCCGCTGGCGGGGCGGGTGCGCCGGGACATTTTTTCCGGGTCGCCGTCTGAAGCCGGACATTCCGCCACGCGCCACGCCTTCCTGCTCCCTCCCCGGGAATAACTTTGCGCGACCGGCAAGGTTCTTGCCGAATGCCCCTCCGTCCGTTCTTGTCCGAACCGCGCGGCGGACGTGCACCCCGGCGATTGCGACGAGCTTCGTGGGGAGTTAGTGCGCATTTGTCAGGTGCGCCGACTTGCGGGGTGCGCGCCGCGCGAGAACGGCGTCCGGGTGGAGTGCCCGTGGCGCTCCGTTCCCGAAAGGAGCCAGACATGAGCAACGTATTCACCATGCAGGGGCGACTCAGTCGCAAACAGTACGTCATATATTCAATGATGATCATGGCCGTCACGTACGCATGCGCGTTCGCGGTCGGCTTCGCGAGCGGCGTATCCGGCAGCGGCGTTGAAGCCGCCGGTGCGCTGGGCTTTCTGATCGGCGCGCTGGGCTGCGCGGCGCAGGCGTTTATCGCCGTGCGCCGCCTGCACGACCTCGGCAAGCCGGGGTGGCACTACTGGCTGTTCTTCGTGCCGTTTTACAACATCTACCTCGGCCTGATTCTGCTGTTCACCCGCGGGGCGTCGGGCAGCAACCAGTACGGTCCCGACCCGGCCACGGCCTGACCGTCCGGGTACCGTTTGCACGGGAGCCGTCCGCTCATGGAGCGGGCGGCTCTCTTCGCTTTCCGGGGACGGGTGGTGTAGACTGCGCGCATGAAACGACGCAGTTGCGACATTGCGGTGGTGGGCGCGGGGCCGGCGGGGAGTGCCACCGCGCTGTACGCCGCGCGCGCCGGCCTCGATGTGGTGCTACTGGACCGCCACACCTTTCCCCGCGACAAGATCTGCGGCGACGCGGTGGCGCGCAAGAGCGTCGCGCACCTGCGCGAACTGGGCGTGCTGGACCGCGTGCGCGCGGATGTGCACGAACCCATCGGGCGCGCACTGCTCGCCTCGCCCCGCGGCGACGCCATCGAAGTGGATCTCTCCTCCCCCGAAACCCCCGACCCGCACCTGGTGTGCCGCCGCGAGATCCTCGACAACGCACTGGTGGAGGCGGCCCGGTCGCGTTGCACCGTGCTGGAGGGTGCCCGCGTAACCGACGTGCTGCGCGACGGTTCACGCGTTACCGGGGTGTCGTTCGCCACCCGCGAGGGCACCGGCGAAGTTCACGCGCGCGCCGTGGTGGGCGCGGATGGCTTCGACTCTGTGGTGGCGCGGCGGCTGGGGCTGTACCGTCACGATTCCGCGCGCTGGTGTGTGGCCACGCGCGGCTACTACCGCGGCCTCGACGTGGCACCACGCACGGTGGAGATTCACTTTCTGCGCGAATCGCTCCCCGGCTTCCTGTGGATATTCCCCACCGGCGACGGCATCGCCAACGTGGGGCTCGGTATCGTGCACGCGGAATTGAAGAAGCGCCGCGGTGGGCTGCGGGAAATGCACGAAGCCGCGCTGGCGCTGCCGCGCTTTCGGGAACGCTTTCGCGGCGTGGAGCGCATCGGGAACGTGCACGGCTGGAACCTGCCCACGCCGGATGTCTCGCGCACCATTGCCGGCAACGGCTTTCTGCTCACCGGCGACGCCGCCGGCCTGGTGGACCCGTTCTCGGGCGAGGGAATCGGCAACGCGCTGGATTCCGGGCAGGTGGCGGCGGAAGTGATGCGCGACGTACCGCCGGAGGCGTTCGCGCTCGAGTATCCCGCCCGCCTGTGGCGGGCGCTCGACGGCGGCGAGATTGCGCTGCACTACCGGCTGCGCAGGCTCGCGCGCCACGCGGGGCTCATCGACTTCATCGTGGGACGCGCCGCGGCCCGGCCCGACGTGCTGGAGTGGATCCGCCGCATGACCGCGGCGCGCGATGCCGTTGCCAGCAAGCGCGCGCTGGTCTCACCGCTCACCTACGCGCGCCTGCTCCTGCGCCGCTAAAGAAAAACGCCGGCCCCAGGGGACCGGCGTTCTCTCAAACACCTCGTCTCGTCCGCAGAACTCACTTCACCACGGTGATCTTGCGCGTCGTGGTTTGCGCCGCGGATTCCATGCGCACAAAATAGACGCCCGAGGCAAGCCTCGAACCGTCGAACGTCACCGTGCCGGCGCCGTCGCTGCTGTTCTCCACCAAGGTCGCCACGCGGTGGCCGGCCACGTCGTACACGTGGATCGACACCACGTCCGTCTGGCGCGTGCCGAAGTCGATGGTCGCGGTTCCCGTCACCGGGTTGGGGCGCGGCTCGCCGATCCAGAAGGACGGCGCGCGCGATGCGCCCAGCACCGGTGTGGCCGCGTAGTGCATGCCGCGATAGACCAGCGAGTAGTCCTGCGAGCCGCTGGTCAGTCCGCCGGTGTGCGACACCGTCACCCGGTAGACACCCAGCGGCGCGTTGGCCAGGTCGATCTGCTCCACGTTGTCCACGTGGTTGGGGCCCCGGGTGGCGGCGTTGCCGGGCAGGGCCAGGCTCAGCGTCCACGGCTCCGTGGTCGTCCCGCCCACTGTGTCCACCAGCAGGAGGTCCAGGTCGTTGACCAGCTTGGACGCCGGGTTGTCGAGCGCCGGCGCGCTCACCGTGCCGGGCGGGTCCGTCCACACGATGGTGACTCGGATATCGTCCGGCGTGGTGGCCACAAAGTAGTAGTCATCCGAGGTCCCGCTGGCCAGCGTGGCCTCGATGACGCCCAGGTTGTCCGTACTGCCCGCGTGAACGATGTCGAGCGAGCGCTTCGTGTTGAGCAGGCCCCAGCCGTTCTGAAAGTCCGGACCGTCGAAGAGCCCCGCCTCATCCGCCGCGCAGATGGCAATTGCCTTAACCGTGGACGACCACGGCGTGGTGCCGCGCACGATCTCGAACTCCTGGGCAATCAGGTTCACCGATCCCGCCGCGCTGGGCGACGACATGGACGTGCCGGACATCGCCACGTAGGTGTTGTCCGCCGTGCTGGTGCACGAGGTCAGGCTGGCGCCGTTGGCCACGAGGTCCGGTTTGATGCGGCCGTCGTCGGTGGGACCCCAGCTGGAGAACGTCGTCTGGACGACGTTGCCGGGGATCGAATAGCCCGCGGCGATGTCGTTCACCGCGCCCACCAGCAGGACGTTCTTGGCGTTGCCGGTCCAGCTCACCGTATCGTAGCCGCCGTTCTGGTAGTCGGTGCCGTGGGTGTCGGTGGATAGCACCCAGTTGGAGCCGTTCCAATGGTAGTGCGAGCCGCCCGGGGTCGGGCCGGCGTCGTTGCGGTCGTTTCCCGCCGAGAGGCAGATGAGATACTGGGGCGCGTTGTACATGATCTCGTCGTACTCGCGCGCACTGTCGTCATAAAAACCGAAACCGTAGTCCTCGGTGGCATTCACGGACATGTCGCCGTACCAGTACCAGTTCCCGGACGGTTCCCAGCCGCTCGCGTAACCGTAGGAGTGGTTCGACACCTGCAAACCGTTGGCCGCGGCCGCCGCCATTTCCGCGGTGTCGAAGAACCAGTCGTAGGCGTGCAGCGGGGCGGTGTACGACATGCCGCGCGCCAGCCCGTTCACGCCCGCCGCGATCATGGTGCCGGCCACGTGCGTCGCGTGCTGGATGATCCCGGAGGGGGAGTCCATCTGGGTGACGCGTCCGCCGAACTCCTGGTGCGTGGTTCGCACGCCGCCGCCGTCCCACACCGCCAGCTCGCCGGCCGCGGTGGCGGAGCCGTCGGCCGAGTAGGCGCCACCACCGACAGCGCCGGGCCAGACGTCCCAGGTGCGCACCGTCTTGGCGGCGTTGAGGTTGTGCAGGTGGAAGAACGCGGGCATCCCGGTGGGCCGCACGAACATGAGCTGGAGGGATTCGTCCTCATTGAGCGTACGCTGCGCGGGGTCGGGCGATTGCAGCAGGCGCAGGTACGCCGTACCCTGCTTCGCCTCGAGTTGCTGGCGGTACTGCCGTGAGAGCCGCTCCAGTTCGGGCCGGTTCAGTTGCTGGGCGGACGCCGCACTCAGTGCGAGGACGAGTGTCAGCGTGAACGCCGCGGTGGTGATGGCGATGGACGGCTTCGGATTGGCACTGGAAGACACGAGCTCCTCCTCATTCTTGTAGAACCATGGGTGCGGGGGGCCGGGCGTCAATTATAGCACGAGCTCACGTGGCACCTCGACCGTGAAATCCCTGCCGCCCAAGGCGCGCATCGCGCGTTCTTCCACGCGGGGTTGCGCTGTTTCCAATGCGTCCGCAATGCGTGCAGAGAAGATGGATTATGCGCACAGGTATTCGGCGATTTCCTGCGCACGCGGCCGGTTGCGGAGCTTCTCGATGGCCTGGCCCTTCACCTGGCGAATGCGCTCCCGCGTGTAGCCCAGCCGGCGTCCGATCTCCTCCAGGGTGAGGGGCTCCTCACCATCGAGGCCGTAGTACATGTTGAGAATCGTCTGCTCGCGTTCGGTCAGATGGAGCAGCGCGCGTCGCAGGTCGCGGCTCAGCATCTGCGCGAACAGGTTCTGGTCCGGGCTCTCCGCCTCCTCGTCCTGTATCTGGTCGATGAACGCGTCTTCACCATCGGCCGACAGGGGTTCGTCGAGAGAGACATGCCCGCGGGAGAAGCTCATCACTTCTTCCACCTCCCGTTCGCTCACGGACAGCTCGCGGGCGATTTCCTCCGCGTACGGGTCGCGGCCGAGGTCCTGCTCGAGCTTGCGCGCGGTTCGGGTGGCGCGCTGCGCGAGACCCACGCGGTTCATGGGCAGGCGCACCATGCGCGGAGCCTCGGATAGCGAATGCAGGATGGCCTGACGAACCCACCACACCGCGTAGGAGATGAACTTGTAGCCGCGGTCGGGGTCGAAGCGATCGGCCGCCCGCAGCAGGCCCAGGTTGCCCTCGTTGACGAGGTCCTCGAGGGGAACGCCGTTGCCCGCGTACTTCTTGGCAATGGAAACCACGAACCGCAGGTTGCAGCGAATGAGCTTCTCGCGCGCCTGCACGTCGCCGTCGCGGGCGCGGCGGGCCAGTTCGTCCTGCTCCGCGCGTGAGAGCAGCGGGTAACGCTTGATGTCGTTCAGGTAGAGACCCAGGGTAGTACGATCTGCGCCGTCGAACGTCTGCATTGCACTTGCGGTCTTCATGGTGTTCCCCATGACGGGATCTCCTTCCGGCGGGTCGGTTTCTTGCCCGCCATTTGTCTAGGACAATAGATGAACGCACGGTCGGTGTCAAGCGTGAATATGTAAAATTCTTTGACATCGTCCGGACAAGTGAGTAAGGTTTCGGCATGAGCCCAGAAAAATCTCAGCCAGATTCTCAGCATCCCATCGGCGTCGTGGCCTCCCGAACCGGGCTCCCCCAGGATCTGATCCGGGCGTGGGAGCGCCGCTACGAGGCCGTCACCCCCCACCGGGGGGAGACGGGCCGTCGGCTCTATTCCGACGAGGACATTGAGAAACTGCGCCTGCTGCGCCGGGCGGTGGCCGGGGGTCGCCGGATCAGCGATGTGGCGGGACTGTCAATCGGCGCGCTGCGGGCGCTGGTGGCCGGAGACCGGGATGAGACCGGCGCGGCCTCCGCGACGCCCGACGACGCCGCCGCCCCGGGCCGCGTCTCTCCCGAGGCCCTGCTGGCCGAGGCCATCGAAGCGCTCGAAGCGCTGGACCGGCGCGGCCTGGAACGTGTGCTCGCCGAGGCCACGGTGCAACTGAGCGCACCGGACGTGCGCCAGCACCTCATCGTCCCGCTCCTCGATACCATCGGCCGTCGCTGGCAGGAAGGATCGCTGCGCATCGTCCACGAGCATCTGGCCAGCACGATCGTCCGCGCGTTCATGAGCGCCAACCGCAACGGCCACGACCGCGAACGCGCACCGAGAATCGTCATCACCACACCCGCGGGACAACACCACGAGCTCGGCGCACTCATGGCGGCCGCGGTGGCGGATGAGAGCGGTTGGGACGTCTACTACCTGGGCGCCAACCTGCCCGCCGAAGAGATCGCCGCGGCGGCGCGACAGCTGCGCGCGCGCGCGATCGCCTTGAGTGTGGTGTATCGCAACGGCGACCACGCCCCCGATGAGATCCTGCGCCTGCGCGAACTGGTTGGAACGCTTCCCATCTTCGTGGGCGGGCGCGCCAGCGAGGCGTTGTGCAACAAACTCACCGACGCCGCCATTGCCTGTCCGCGGGACCTGGCCGAGTTTCGCGCCGAACTCCAGTCCGTACTCGCCTGATCGCCACCGCTTTTTTTTGACACGGCAGCGTTTCGTTTGGAGATTACGCGTCGACTGGCCCGTTCGGGCACCAGTCACGGACCATTCATTTCAGGAGGAAAAACAATGAAGTCGAGAAACTCTCTGGCGACCCTCGCCGTTGTGGCGACGGTCGTTGCGGTGGCGGGGCTCGCCGTCGCGGGTGACTACAGCAAGAAGAAGGACGATGCCGCGAAGGCGGCGGCGTCCAGCATGACCATCTTCGACACGGCCAAGGCGGGTGGATTCTCCACGCTGATCGCAGCCGTCGAGGCCGCCGGGCTGCAGGAGGCACTCTCCGGCAAGGACGATCTCACCGTTTTTGCGCCCACCGACGAGGCCTTCAAGAAGATCCCGCAGGAAGACCTGCAGGCCCTGCTGGCCGACAAGGAGGCGCTGAAGTCCGTTCTTCTGTACCACGTGGTCGCGGGCGAGGTGACGTCAAAGGACGTCATGAAGCTCAAGTCGGCCAAGACGCTCGAGGGTGACGAGATCAAGATCGACACCACCAAGGGCGTGAAGATCAACAACGCCACCGTCACCAAGGCAGATGTCATGGCGAGCAACGGCGTGATCCACGTGATCGACACCGTCCTCATCCCGCCGACAAAGTAGCTGTCTTCAGGAGTCCGTGACGGCACGGTGTCCGTCCCAGTGGTGGGCCGGCCGGCATCGTGCCTCACGGACTCGCTCGAGAATCCCATGCACACACTCATCCGCGAGCAACTTATCGAGCGCCCCGTCGAGGAGGTCTTCGCCTTCTACGCCGACGCGCGCAATCTGGAGCGCATCACGCCACCGTGGCTCAGCTTCCGCATCCTGACCGACGCCCCGGTGGAGATGCGGCCCGGTGCACGCATCGACTACAGGATCCGCGTGCATGGCGTACCCATGGTATGGACGTCTGAAATCCGGGAATGGGAGCCGCCACGCCGCTTCGTCGACGTGCAGATTCGGGGGCCGTACCGCGTGTGGGAGCACACGCACGAATTCGACGCCGTCGCGGGCGGAACCCTGGTTCGCGATGTGGTGAACTACGAAGTGCCCGCGGGTTGGCTGGGCGAAGTGGTTCGCCGCATGGTGGTGGCGCGCGATGTTGCGGCTATATTCGCGCATCGCCGCGAGGCGCTCGCGGAGATCTTCTCAACCCGGGCCTAGCCGGCGGCTCCGAGAATATCGCGGACGGCAGCTTCGATATCCGTCACGGAGAAAGGCTTCTCAACCACCCGTGTGGCCCCGAGGAGCTGCGCACTCTGCAGGAACACGCGATTGCTCGGCGAGCTGATCGCGATGCACTTGGTCATGGGGCTTTCGCGCTGGAGGTACATGATGACCTCCAGCCCGTCCTTCTCCGGCATCAGGATATCGGAGATGACGATATCGAAGGTCTGCTTGCGGAGCATCTCGATGGCCCGCTTGCCATCCGGGGCTTCCAGGACCTCGTATCCAGCCTTGGCCAGAGAGTCGTGCAGCATGCCCCGAATCTCCGGTTCGTCGTCAACAACAAGTATGCGGCGCTTCATGGTGCACTCCCAAATTCCCGCAACCCCCCCGGGAACAACCCGGAGGCCGACGCGCCCGCGGAAGCCGGTAGGGTTACCGGCTGACCATGCCCTGTATCCCAAAGTCTACCCGCAAAGTACCCGTCAATCAATTGCAAATCCTCAAAGCCCTTGCCCCGCTTATGCCAGCCTCGGCTTGCCCATTGCTTCTTAACGTTTCCTTTTCGGGAAAGGGCTTGCCCGGACGGCGCTGGCTGCTATATTGCCCGTGACCGCCACGACAAGGACCCATCGACCCAACGTGATTACAAACGACTTACGCCCGCCGAGTGGCGGGCAACTTGCACCAGACCGGCGCATGCAGGAACTGCTGCACATCACCTACATCGGCCACGCGACCTGCCTGATCGAGATGAACGGCGTGCGCCTGCTGACGGACCCGATTCTGCGTGACCGCATCGGCTATATCACGCGCCCGCGCCGCCGCCTGCACCCCTCCTGGCTGCGGGACATCGACGCGGTCCTGCTTTCGCACATGCACCTCGACCACCTGGACCTGCCCTCGCTGCGGCGGATCGGCCGCGACGCGCGCCTGGTGGTTCCGGCGGGAAGCGCGCGCCTGCTGAGGCGCGACGGCTTCTACAATGTCGAGGAAGTGCGCCCCGGCGACCTGACCCGCGTGGGGCCGGTTTCCATCGAGACCACCTGGGCCACCCACGACGGCGCCCGCCACCCCTTCGGCCCCACCGGCGAGGCGGTCGGCTACATCGTCCATGGCGAGGCCGCCGTGTATTTTGCGGGCGACACCGACATCTTCCCCGAAATGTCCGACCTCCACGGGGCACTCGACGTGGCCCTGCTGCCCGTCTGGGGCTGGGGACCGACCCTCGGCGAGGGGCACATGAACCCGCGCCGGGCGGCCGAGTCGCTCACCATGCTGCGTCCCAGGGCGGCCATCCCCATCCACTGGGGCAGCTTTGCGCCGTTCGGAATGCGCTGGTTCCGCCCCCGCTTTCTCTCCAGCCCGCCCTTCGACTTTGCCGACCACGCGAGCGAGCTCGCGCCCGAGGTCAGCGTTCATGTCGTGAGGCCCGGGAACCTGTTCCGTTTGGCCAACTGATCGTCAATAATCAACCCGATGACGTCATCGGGCCGAACGCTCCTCGCGGTGGTGCGCCGCGTGGTCGTCCTGTGGGCGCTCGAGGTGATTGCCCTGTGGACGCTGGCGCGCGCGCTCCCGGGCTTGAGCCTGGACGGATGGGACGCCGCCATCCTGGGTGTCGCGGCCATCGCGCTGCTCAACGCACTCGTGCGCCCGCTGCTGCTGTTCCTCACCCTCCCGTTCACCGTGCTCTCGTTTGGATTGCTCACCCTGGCGCTCAACGGGGTGGTGCTGTGGCTGGCGACCCTCGCGGTACCGGATCTGCACCTGGCCGACTTCGGAACCGGCGTCATCGCCGCGCTCGGCCTCACCCTCACCAACACGCTGGGCGCGTACGTATTCGCATTCAATGACGAGGAGTCCGTCTACCGCAATGTGATGCGGCGCATCGCGCGCCGCTCGGTGCCCGCCACCGCAACCCGTAACCCGGGGCTGGTGCTCATCGAGTTCGACGGCGTGTCGGCATCGTTGCTGGAACTCGGGATCGACAAGGGCTACCTCCCCACGATGGCAAAGTGGCTCCGGTCCGGGACGCATCGCCTGGCACACTGGGACTGCGGGGTGCCGTCACAAACCTCCTCGAGCCAGGCGGGTATCCTCTTCGGCAACAATTTCGACATCCCCGCGTTTCGCTGGTTCGACAAGTCCGCCGGCCGCATGATGGTCTCCAGCGACCCCGGCGATGCGATGCGCACCGAGCAGCGCGTGTCACGCGGCAAGGGCCTCCTGCACACCGACGGCATCAGCGTGTGCAACATGTTCACCGGTGATGCGCCGCGCAGCATCGCCACCATCAGCGCGTTCTCCTCGCCAGCACGCCAGGTGCGGCGCGCATCGCCACTGTACTTCTCGTTCTACCTGAGTCCCTACAGTTTCACACGCGCCCTGGTGCTGACCATTCGCGAGCTGGTCGTTGAGTGGTGGGAGAGCAATCGCCAGCGCCTCCGCCGTGTGCGGCCGCGTGTCGGGCGCGGCGGCCTGTTTCCGCTCTTGCGGGCCATGTCTACGGTGGCGCAGCGCGATCTCGGCACCTACACGCTCATGCACGAGATGTTCGCCGGCGTTCCCGTGGCCTATATCACCTACGTCGGTTACGACGTGGTCGCGCACCACGCGGGTCCCGAGCGGCCCGACGCGTTGCGGGTGCTGCACGATCTGGACCGGCGGGTGGCGATGATCGAGCGCGCAGCGGTGGACTCGCCGCGCCCGTATCGCTTCGTGGTTCTCTCCGACCACGGCCAGACGCGGAGCGTACCGTTTCGCCAGTTGTACGGGTTCCGCCTCGAGCACGTGGTGCGCGAGCTGCTCAGCGGGCCGCGTTCCGTGCACGCGCCCCCGGGCAAGACGGAAGGCTGGGGCCACCTGAACACCCTGCTCACCGAGGCGATCCGCTACGACCGCCTCACCGGCCGCACCACGCGGCGCCTTCTCCGGCGCCGGACGCGGGAAAACCTGGTGGAGCTGGGACGGGATCCGGTGGCGGGCGACGCCGAAATCGTGGTGTGCGCGTCGGGCAACCTGGCGCATATCTACTTTCGCTATCCGGCGGAGCGCTTGACGCTGGAGGAGATCGCTGCCGACCACCCCGGGCTCATCGAGGGGCTGGTGGGCCACGGCGGCATTGGATTCGCGATGGTACGCTCGTCCCAGCACGGCGCGGTCGTCATGGGCCGCGACGGTGTCCGCTACCTCGCCGAGGGCCGCGTGCACGGCGCCGATCCGCTGGATGGCTACGGGGAGCACGCGGCGCGCCAGCTGGCGCGCCTGGAGGGCTTCCCGCACTGCGGTGACATCGTGCTCAACGGCCGCTACGACCCGTCCACCGGTGAGGTGGTTTCGTTCGAGGAGATGGTGGGCGCGCATGGCGGGCTCGGGGGGCCCCAAACCGACGCCTTCATCGTGCACCCTTCGGACTGGCCGCTCCCGGAGGGAAGGATCGACAACCCCGAGGTGCTCTTCCGCGTGTTCACGAACTGGCGCGACGCCCTCCAGCGTGGCGAAGAACCGTCCGGCGGCCGCGTGGACGCCCTCCCCCGCGATGCCCTATAGTTGACCGATGAGTCCCGGCCCACGAGAACCCAACAACAAGTCCCCCGAGGCGCTGCGGCGGGAGCTGGAAGAACTCCGCGCCGTCATCGCACGCTACCGCGAACGCGAGTCCCTCGCGCGCGACACCGAATTGCGCCTTCGTTCGGTGGTCGAGAGCGCGCCCATCGTCCTGTTCGCCATGGACGCCGATGGCCGTTTCACACTTTCCGAGGGGCGCGGACTGGAACCGCTGGGCCTCAAGCCCGGCCAGGTGGTGGGCATGTCCGCGTTCGAACTGTACAAGCACACGCCGCAGATCCTTAAGAATATCCGCGCCTGCCTCGCCGGGGAATCGGTCAACGAGGTGGTGTACGTCGGCAACGCGGTGTATGAGACGCTTTACTCACCGCGCATCGACGAAGCGGGACAGGTGGCGGGCATCGACGGGATCGCGTGGGACGTGACCGACCGCATGCGCGCCGAGAAGGCGGCGACGGACTTTCAGGCGCAGCTCCTGCAGGCGCAGAAGATCGAGACCATCGGTACGCTGGCTGGCGGCATCGCGCACGACTTCAACAACATCCTTTCTCCCATTCTCGGGTATACCGACATCGCCATGGACCTGCTCGAGGCCGGCCATCCCGCGCGCGAAGACCTGCAGCAGGTACTGAATGCCGCCGGGCGCGCGCGCGAGCTCGTGCAACAGATCCTCATCTTCGCCCGCCGCGGGGACCAGCAAAAGCGCCCCGTGCAACTGCACCTGGTAATCCAGGAGGCACTCAAACTCATCCGCTCCACGCTTCCCACCACCATCGAGATCTCGCAGCGGATCGCCAACCGCAACGACGCGGTGCTGGCGGATGCCGGGCAGATGCACCAGATCATCATGAACCTGTGCACCAACGCCGCCTATGCGATGCGCGCGCAGGGTGGGGTGCTGCGCGTCGAGCTGGAGCGTCGTGCCGTGGACGAGGAGGAGGCATCGACGCTGCCGGGGATCGCGGCCGGGGAGTACGTGGTGCTGACGGTGGCGGACACCGGGGAGGGCATGCCCGAGGACATCGCCGCGCGGGTGTTTGAGCCCTTCTTCACCACCAAGCCATCCGGCGAGGGAACCGGGCTTGGCCTCTCGGTCGTCCACGGAATCGCGCACAGCCACGGGGGCGAGGTGATGGTGGAGAGCGTGCCTGGCGAGGGCAGCGTGTTTCGTGTCTTTCTTCCCGCCGCCGAACCCGCTGCCGCCGGTGAAACCGCGCATTCGGGGCCGGAAGGCCACGCAAGGGGGGAACACGTGCTGGTCGTCGACGACGAGCCGGAGATCGTACGCATGCTGACCCGCATGCTTGAATCCCGCGGCTACCGCGTCACCGCCTTCACGTCCAGCGAACGGGCCCTGTCGGCCTTCCGGGACAATCCCGACGCTTTCGACGCCATCATATCGGACCAGACCATGCCCCGCATTACCGGGCTGGCGCTCGCGCAGGCGGTGCGCGAAGAGCGCCCCGACGTGCCGGTCATCATCACGACGGGTTACGGGGAGAAGGTCACAAGCGAGTTCCTGCAGCGCGACGTCGCCGGTTTCGCCGCCAAACCGTTCGACGCCTCCACGCTCACGGCGACCCTGCGCCGGGCACTCGATGCCGCGGGCGCATCAGACGCGTAACGCACTCACGATCTCGGCGTCGGAGGGGAAACGCCCGCTTTCCTTCTTGGAAAAGACCAGGCGGTCGCCGTGGCGGATCTCAAATGCGCCGCCCTTCGACTTGATCAGTTCGATCTCGATGCCGGGAAACGCCTTTTCCAGGGTGGCCTTCAAACTGAGGGCCCGGGGGGTGTAGTCTCAGGGTATGCAGTATTCGATGGAAACGCGCATGGGGCAGGACTCCCTTGTGTCCACGGGTTTCGGTCACGATACGGCAAGCGCGCGACCGCGTCAAACGCCATGGTGCCGCGCGCGCCGCGGGACACGGACCCCGGACCCGGTTGCAGCGGGTTGGCGATTCATGTAGTATGTCTCGCTTGACCAAGCAGTTGCGCGCGCAGGCAACCTGTTGGAGCACGGGAAGAAGCTATGCGAATCCTGATCATCGGCGCCGGAGACATCGGCTTCACGCTGAGCCGCCGGCTCGCGCGTGAGAAGGCGGACATCGCCATCGTCGAGAGCAACCCCGCCCGCGCCAACCGCGCGCGCGAGCAGATGGACGCGCTTGTGGTGGAAGGCCACGGTGCGAGCATCCAGGCGCTGCGCAAGGCGGGCGTGGAGAGTGCCGACCTCGTCGCGGCGCTGACGGACAACGACGAGGTCAACATCCTCGCCTGCCAGCTGGCCAAGAAGGCCGGCGTCAAGACCACAATCGCGCGGGTACGCAATCCCGAGTACACCCTCCCCGACTACGCCCTCACCGCCCGCGACCTCGGGGTGGACCACTTCATCCATCCGGAAAAGGAAACCGCGGACACCATCGTGCGGCTGATCCGGCAGGCGAGCGCCACCGACGTCATCGACTTCGAGAACGGCAAGATCCGCCTGGTGGGCGTGCGCCTGGAGGCGGACTCGCCGCTGCTGCGCACGCCGCTGTCGCGCCTGGTGGAGCGGTTTGGCAACCCGCCCATGCGCATCGTGGCCATCCAGCGCAACCAGAGCACCATGATCCCGCGTGGTGAAGACGAGATGATACCGGGAGACCAGGTCTTCGGCATCTGCGACCCCGCGTACGTGCCCGA
Source organism: Candidatus Krumholzibacteriia bacterium (assembly GCA_029865265.1). NCBI lineage: Bacteria > Candidatus Krumholzibacteriota > Candidatus Krumholzibacteriia > Candidatus Krumholzibacteriia bacterium. The sequence goes on from JAOUHG010000008.1 coordinate 61,552, forward strand.
GTTCATCAATCTCACCGGCAAGAAGAACATCAAGGTAGAGAACGTGATGATTCTCGGCGGGGGTTTGATCGGGCAGTTCGTGGCGCGCGAGCTCAGCGGCTCCATGAACGTGAAGCTGGTGGAGAGCAACGCCGAGAAGACCCGCGAGATCGCCGAGCTGCTGCCCGACACGCTCATCATCCAGGGCGACGGCACCGACATCGATCTGATGGCGGTCGAGGGCCTCATGGACATGGACGCGTTCGTCGCCGCCACCGGTGACGACGAAACCAACATCATCTCCACGCTGCTCGCCCGGCACCTGCAGGTGCCGCGCACGGTGGCACTGGTGAACAAGGTGGTGTACCTGCCCATCACGCCCACCATCGGCATGGACGCGGTGGTGAGCAAGCAGCTGCTGACCGTGAACGCGGTGCACCACTTCATCCAGAAGCAGGAAGTGGCCGCGATGGCCAGCGTGCCGGGCATCGACGCACAGATCATCGAGTACATCGTGCAGGACCGCGACAAGATCACCAAGAAACCCATCAAGGATTGCAGCTTCCCGCGCAACGCCATCATCGGCGCCATCATGCACGAGGACCGGCTCATCATTCCCCGCGGCGATACGCGGGTGCAGGCGGGCGACCGCGTGGTCGTGTTTGCGCTGCCCGGGGCGCTCGACGCCCTCGACAAGCTCTTTATCAAGTAGATGCGCCCCTCACGAATTCTGCATCTTCTCGGTGCCCTGCTGATGTTCATCGGCGTGGCCATGCTGGCGCCGATTCCCTTCTCGCTCTACTACCACTCCGGCGACCACTTTGCCTTCGCGGGTGCCGCCGGCGGAGCGCTGCTGCTGGGCTTCCTGTTGCGCCGGTTGACGCACTTCGAGGGCGAGTTGCGCCACCGCGAGGCCTTCGTCATCGTGGCGCTCACGTGGATTTCCTTTTCGTGCGTCGGCTCGCTACCCTACATGATCACCGGCGCCATCCCGTCCTTCACCAACGCATTCTTCGAGACCGCGTCGGGCTTCACCACCACCGGCGCCTCCATCTTGACCGACATCGAGGCGTTGCCGCGTGGCGTGCTGCTCTGGCGCGCGCTCACGCAATGGATCGGGGGCATGGGAATCATCGTCATGTCGCTGGCGATTCTGCCCTTCCTGGGCGTCGGCGGCATGCAGCTCTACAAGGCGGAGCTCATGTCGGCCGCGGACCGGCTGACTCCGCGCGTCACCCAGACCGCGAAGATCCTGTGGGGTGTGTACGCTGGTATGACCGCGCTGGAGGCGACGCTGCTGGTCCTCGGCGGGATGAGCGTGTTCGACGCCCTGTGCCACTCGTTCGCCACCATTGCCACCGGCGGGTTCTCCACCCGCAACGCCAGCATCGCCGCGTTCGACAGCGCCTACATCCAGTACGTCATCGCGGCGTTCTGCTACCTGGCGGGCATCAACTTCTTCCTGCACTACCGGATCGTGAAGGGAGACGCGAAGTCGTTGTTCCGCAACGTGGAGTGGCGCTCCTACTCGCTGATCATCGCCATCGCGGTGACGGTGGTGTTTGCAAAAGTGGCCCCGGCCTACCCGAGCATCGAGCGCGCCTTCCGCGACTCCTTCTTCCAGGTCGTCAACATCATGACCACCACGGGGTTCGCCACCGCCGACTACGAGTTGTGGCCGTACCTGTGCCAGTTCGTCCTGCTGGGGCTCATGCTCATCGGGGCGTGCGGGGGTTCCACCGGCGGGGGCATGAAGGTGGTCCGGGTTCACATCCTGTTCAAGTTCGTGATCCGCGAGATGACCCGCCTGCTGCATCCGCACGCGGTGGTCCCGGTGCGGCTGGGGAAGACGGCCATGGACCGCGACCTGGTGGCGAACATCCTGGGCTTCGCCATTCTGTACGGTGCCACCTTCTTTCTGGGCACGCTGGCCATGACCGCCATGGGCAACGACATCGTGACGTCGCTGGGCGCCGTGGGCGCCTGCCTGGGGAACGTGGGCCCCGGCCTGGGCGCGGTGGGACCCACGGACAACTACGCGCACCTGTCGCACGCCGCACGCTGGTTGCTCTCCCTGCTCATGTTGATGGGGAGAATCGAAATCTACACCCTGGTGATCCTCTTCTTCCCCTCGTTCTGGAAGAAGTGACGCCGTCCTCCGTTTGGGCTACGCTGCTGCCATGAGTCCATCCCCGCGCTCGCGTACCTTTCTTCTCGCCCTGGTATCGCTGGTGTTCGCGTTCGCCGCGGTCGAGGTAACGCTGCGCCTGGCGGCGCCGTTTCCCAACCCGTACGGTGACCCCGAGGCGCTGCGGGTCAACCGGTACATCCGCTTCGAGTACCCGCCACACTACGCGGCGGTGACCGAAGCCGAGCCGGGCCTGCCCGGCCTCTCGGGTCGCAACCACTTCACCACCAACAACATGGGTTTTCGGGGCGATGACCTCGTGCGTCCCAGGCCGGCCGGCGAATTCCGGGTGTTCCTGGTGGGGGGCAGCACCTTCGAGTGCTTCTACATCGGCGACCAGCAGGAGATCGGCCGCGTGATCCAGGACGCGCTGCCCGCACTTCCCGACGGACGCACCGCCCGGGTTTACAACGTGGGTTTGTCGGGTGCGGCCAGTGATGACCACATCGCCATGATCAGCCAGCGGCTCATCCACCTGCAGCCCGACCTCATCGTGGTGTTCGCCGGGATCAACGATCTGACCCGCTCCATCTTTGGCTTCGACTACCTGCACTACGTGGATCCGCACGCCGGCGAACGGCCGTGGTACAAGCAGTTCGCCATGAACTTTCAGATCGCCCGCCGCCTTCACCGCCTCAAGACCCGCATGACACCGGACGCACGCACGGTGCAGGAGTCACGCCCGCTTGTTTCCAACTACGCGCGGCGCATCGAACTGCAGCGAAGCGGGACGCCCGCGACGTCGCACCCGCGCACCGACACCGAAAGCTACGCGCGCAACCTGCGCTCCATCGCGGGCATCGCGCGCGCCAACGGGTGCGCGCTGGTGTTCATGACCCAGCCCACCACCTGGAACAGCACCGTGGACCCGGAGGCCCGGGCGCGGTCGTGGATGCGCTACCGCGACGGCGTCACCTACGGCGAGGCGGAGATGGATGCGGCGATGGCGCAGCTGAACGACGTCATGCGCATGGTGGCCACCGAGAGCGCCGTACCGGTGTGCGATCTTGCCGCCACGTTGCCAAAGTCCCTCGAGTTCTTCTACGACGATTGTCATTTCAACCCGGCCGGGGCGTCGCGCGCGGGCGAGTTGCTGGTCCGGGCGATCGCCGGATGTTGCCTCGACACGCCCGTCGCACGCTGAACACCAGCGCGACACGAACCATAATCCCAGCGGTTGCAAATGGTTATTGCGCGAGGCTCGCGCTCCGCCCGTGGCCTCCCGGGCGAAGTATCAAGGTTTCCAACCAGTTAGAACGACCGCCCGGGCCGCCAGTGTGGACAACGCCGCCTCCCTTTCGGGCATGGCCGTGTTAACACCTTGTTACATAATGCGTTACGCGACACGTGGCCGAGGCGGGACTTATTAACAGGAACCCCGCCAGCTGTGGACAACTCACCCGGAATGGGTAGCAAATCGGCCGGCACCAAAAGAAGACGCCCCCGGACGAATCCGGGGGCGTGTTCTGGATCGGTTCTCTCGAACGAGAGCGTCTAGCGGATGTTCGCGGGCTCGGGCTTGCGCTCTTCCTTGCGCGCCGCCCAGTCCTTATTGGCGCTGGTGCTGTCCTGGTGGGACACCGTCGTGCTCGTGCTGCCGGCGGCCGAACCCATCTTGCAGTTGCCCTCGAAGAACACGCCCTCGTCGATCACCAGACGACCGGTCTGGATGTCGCCCTCGACGTGCGAACCGCTCTGCAACTCGATCTTGTTCGCCGCAGCGATGTTGCCGATGAGCTTGCCGCCGATGACCGCGTTCTTCACCTTGATCTCGCCCTTGACCACACCCGTCTTGCCGATGATGAGGGTCTCCGGGCACGAAATGTTGCCTTCGAAGGTCCCGTCGATACGCATCGTTCCCTGGATCTCAATGTCACCCTTGATCTTGCAGCCCTGGCCGAGCATCGAATTCAACGTGGCCTGGCCGGTGGTGATTCCGTCGTCCTTACCAAACATGACTTTCGCCTCCTCGTTCGATTGAGTCGCGCCTTTGAAGCCAGACTTCAGCATAAGAACCGGACCCTTCTTCAGTTGATGCGAGTGATCGGCCGCTAGTTCAGCAGGTACTTCCGCGGATCGACCGGCACACCATTCTCGCGCACTTCAAAATGAAGATGCGGGGCCGTGCTTTTACCGGTACTCCCCACGAAGGCGATCGTCTTGCCGCGCGCCACCCTGTCCCCGACACTTACCAGATTTCGGGTATTGTGTCCATAGACCGAGCGGATCCCGTAGCCATGATCGATCTCCACCTCCCACCCGTAGGTCTCGTCGAATCGACTGATCTCAACGATACCATCGGCCGCCGCATATACCGGTGTGTTTCTCGGGGCAGCAATATCCATACCCGGGTGATATTGTTGACTCTTCTCCCCGCCCGTTACGAAGAATTCCCTTGTCACATAGCCTTTTAGCGGCCACATCGACGGCATTGCCTCCAGCATGAGGCGCTGCTCCTCGGGCCCCACCCCCCCATCTTCTTCCACCTTCTTGATGGATGGACTCTTGGCAGTCGGTGAAAGGCTGGCCACGAGCAGGCTGTCCTCCGGCGAGAGGGGGATCCCCAGCATCCCTTTGACCTGGAGCCGGAAGACCTGGAGGTTCTCCAGCTCGGACCGCAGCGAGTCGACCTGGGCGAGCTGGAACTTGAGGCGGTCGTTTTCCCGGCTCACGTTTACCGAGCGCTGGGCCAGCCCGGCCAGACGTCCGTATGTGATGACGAAGGCGGCCATCGACACCCCGGCCAGACCGAGGAGCGCCAGAAAGACGACGACCAGCCGGTAGGAAACGCGGAAGCTCCACGTCGTCCGGTTGTCGTGGGGAACGATGATGACCGAGAACTGTTTCGACATCCGTGGTCAGCGGGGGAGCGGCACGCTCATGAGTGCCGCGAGCCGCTCAAAGTCGTCATAGGAATAGAACTCGATGGTGACGTGCCCCTTGCCGCCGCGCTTCTCGTTGATAGACACCCGGGTACCCAGGTGTTGCGCGAACGCCTTCTCGAGATCGGCGATGTAGGCCGGCTTCTCCCGGGCGGGTCTGCCCCCGCTGCTCTTCTTCTCACGGACCAGCCCGACCGCCACCTCCACCTGGCGCACGCTCAGGTTCTGCTCGACGATGCGGCGCGCCAGCACCAGCTGTTCCTTCTGGGTGGTGAGCGAGAGCAGCGCGCGCGCGTGGCCACCGGTGAGCGCACCCGACTCCACCATGCGCTGCACCTCCTCGGGCAGGTTCAAGAGCCGCAGCGTGTTGGACACCGAGCTGCGGTCGCGGCTCACCATGGCGGCGAGATCCGCCTGCGACATGCTGAACTCGGTGATCAGCCGGCGATACGCCTGGGCCTCTTCGATGGCATTGAGGTTCTCGCGCTGGATGTTCTCGACGATCGCGAGGCGCAGCGCGTCTGAATCGCGCACGTCGCGGATGACCACGGGGATGGTGGGCACGCCCGCCAGCCGGGCGGCCTGCAGGCGCCGCTCGCCCATGATCAGCTCGTAGCGCGACCCCTTGCGCCGCACCACCACGGGCTGCAGCACGCCGTCGGTGCGGATGCTCTCCGCCAGTTCCTTGAGGCGGTCGTCGTCAAAGCGCTTGCGGGGCTGAAACGGATTGGCGTCCACCGTTTCCAGCGGGATGTGCGTGGGCACCTCATCGGCCCTGGGTTCCACGCTGCCCACGGTGGGAATGAGTGCATCGAGTCCGCGTCCCAGAACCTTCCTATTGGACATCGCCAATCACCTCGCGCGCCAGGTCGAGGTAGCTCTTCGCACCCTGGCATTGAACGTCGTAAAGAATGATGGGTTTACCGAAGCTCGGCGACTCGCTCAACTTGACGTTGCGCGGGATCACCGTCTTGAACACCTTGTCGCCGAAATAGTTGACCGCTTCCTGCGCCACCTGGCTCGTCAAGTTGAGGCGCTTGTCGTACATGGTGAGCACCACGCCCTCGATGGCAAGCGCCGGGTTGAGTGAGGCCTGCACGCGCTTGACGGTGGAGAGCAACTGCCCGAGTCCCTCGAGCGCGTAGTACTCGCACTGCAACGGAATCAGCAGCGAGTCCGCCGCCGTCAATGTGTTCACGGTGAGAAAGCCCAGGCTGGGTGGGCAGTCGACCACCATGTAATCGTAGTCTTCGCGCACCTTCGAGAGCGCCAGCTTGAGCCGGAACTCGCGCCGCGGCTCGGCCACCAGCTCCACCTCCGCGCCGGCCAGCGCGGCACTCGCCGGCAGCACGTGCAGAAACGGCATTGGCGACTCCACGATGGCATCGCGCACGAGGGTCTCGTCGAAGAGAACCTCGTAGACGGTGTGCTTCAGCGCGGCCTTGTCGATGCCGGCGCCCGAGGTGGCGTTGGCCTGCGGGTCCATGTCGACCAGCAGCGTGCGCCGCTCCGCGGCGGCGAGGCTCGCGCAGAGATTCACGGCGGTGGTGGTCTTGCCCACACCGCCCTTCTGGTTGGTAACCGCGATGATCTTTCCCATGGTCTCCTACGGTGTGCAGTTGGGTGGCGTGGTGAATGGGTTCGCGGTGAGCCACGGATCGGTATCGACGCGTGTCTGCACGAGCACGGGAGCGTCGAGTGAATCGTGGATGGTCGCGTCGATGGCGGACTGGCTGGTCGCGCCAAAATAGTTGCAGGTCGCGCTGAGTGTGGTCACGCCGGTGCCGTTCGGGAAACCGTTCTCGAGGTAGATATTGGACACACCGGAACCCACGCCGTTGCCACTGAAGGCGTTGAAATGAATGGCGGGGAAGGAGGCCCGCGCCAGCGTGATCCCGCGCAGCAGGTTGTTCTCGATCCTGTTGAACTCCACAATAATGGACGCGGCCACGGGCTGGTCGTCGATGTTCACAACCAGGCCGCTCTTCGCGTTGAACTTGATCTCACAGCCTTCGATGCGTACGGAATCCGGCAGGGCGGTGCTCACGTTGTTTCCGATCGCGATGCCATCCACGGCCCCGTTGCTCACCTCGGTGTCGATCACGCGGAGCATCCCCGAACCATCGTGCCGGACACCGGCCCCGCCACTGCACACGATGGCACAGTCGTTCAGGGTTGCGCTCGCGTTGTTGATGAGCCACACACCATTGAGCGCGTACCACACCTGGGTGTGATGGAGCTCGATCTCGCCATCGGACGGCGGGCCGGCAGACGTGAATCCGCGGATGCCGATCCACCAGCCGCGTTCGTCGCCGCACTGCAGGCCGCGCAAGTTGGGCCGGATAATCACGGGCTCGGCATCGGTGCCGTTGGAAACGAGGCGGCCGCTCACATCGATCACCGTCTGCTCGTTGTCCAGCAGGATCTCGACACCCGCCTCGATGCTGGTCTCCGTACCGGCATCGACGGGAAGGATGGGATTGGCTGGATCGAGGCTCACGATGTACGGCGAGCGCGACTTGATGAACGTCGCCTGGGCACCGCTGGACGACCAGCAGACCTTGATGGGCTCGGTGATCCGGCGCGTGAAGTTGCCGTCGGTGACGGAGACGACCACGGTGTCTTCGCCGACCGTCGCCGGCACGGCCCAGCTCATGACGGTGTTGGCGGCGTTCTGAGGGGTGAGCGCGCCGCGCGTGATCGACCAGGAGACGGTCATGGGATCCCCGTCGGCGTCGTCAACTGCAACGGAAAGTATTGTGGATGTGTTTCTTACAGCCCCAAGCTTGGCAAATCCAAACGCGATCGTGGGCGGGCGATTGACCGGCTCGGTCCCGGTCTCGGTACTCCCCGAGCACGCTAAGGTGAAAGCGGCCAGCACGCACAGCAACCGACGCATAATTATGTAATTCCTTTCATATCAAGCGATTAGACTGTTCGTGGGGAGGGCCCTGTCCTGGGCTCACAATAGCGGCAGCGGCGTTACGGAATCAAGGAGTTTGTCAGCGCTTCCCGCGGCCCTTCGGCGGCCCTGCGGTAGCCCCTTCGTTCCGGTGGTTTCACGTGAAACAGCGACTAGGACTTCGGTCGCATCCCCGGCTGCAGTGTTCCGTACATTTCGGGATCCTCGTCGAATGTCGCCGCGTTCTCCGGCGACGCCAGGTAGAACTGGCGGCCGTCGAACAGCCGGTGGGGACTATCCGACCCGGGGATGAAGCGCTCCCGCGTCACGGGATCCGTCACGCCGCCCGTGTACCTCCACGGTTCGGCCTCGAATTCCTCCCGTGCCGCGTCCGAGCCCACATAGTAGACCTCGTAGTTCACGAACACGCGGTGTTCGGCGTCGATGATGGCCGGCTGCTCGGGGTGGACCGCACACGAGAAGGTGGCGTCCATATCGATCAAATAGGGGTCCGGGCCTTGCACGAAGGCCACCGCGCACGGGCTTCAGCAGAAGCCGACGGGCTCGCCATTGACGTAGACCGGTGGCATTTTGGGGTTCAGCTTCACCTTGCGGACGGCGCAGCGCTCGTTGATGGAGACGAGGCCGGTTTCGAAATAGCGAATGCGGGGGAACGAGTCCTGTTCGCTCACGAATTCACCCAGCACCATGTGCTCGACGGGCTCGTCCTTCCCGCCGCACGCCACAACCACCGCGATTCCAAGCGCCAGAGCGATAACGCGCCCTCGAATTCCACGCATTACGGTCCCTCCTTCGTTAATCGGCGCCGCGCACCTGGTATTGCGCGTAGTTGCCGTAGTCTCCCGCCTCGCTCCCAACCAGTTCAATGGCCTTTCCAAGCCGTTGCGGAAGATCCACTCCGGCAGGAATCGTCCCCAGGAACAACCCGCCGGCTGAGAGCAGCGGTTCCACGCCCGGGGCGATGTCCGCCGGCGCGCCGACCGCCATCGCCACCGCAATGCCGAACGCTGCCCGCAACGGGTCCTGTATGGCCGCCTCCTCGATTGAACCCGCGAACACCTCCACGTGCGTCAACCCGAGACGCAAAACCTCTGCGCGCAGGAATGCGGCGCGCCCCAGCTTGCGCTCGACCAGGAGGAAATGCCATTGCGGCTCCGCCAGGGCCCACACCATGCCGGGGAAGCCGCCCCCGGATCCTACGTCGACGCAGCGCGCCGGAGATGCAACCCCGCGTGCGCGCGCGAGTGTCAGCAGTTCCACGCTTTCCAGGACCAGGCGCTCGCACGCGGCCAGTGGATCGCGCCGCGACACCAGGCCCAGCTGCGGATTCCAGCGCAGCAGATCCTGAATATAGGCGAGAAGCGGGCCCGGGGGAAGGCTAGAATTAAGCGTAATTGCTTTATTTACAATAACTTGTGAGGTTAGCTCGCTCATGAGGCGGCGCGGCGGTGCCGCTCGAGGTGGACCGCAAGGATGGAGAGATCCGATGCGCGCACACCGGCAATCCGCGACGCCTGGCCCAGTGTCTCGGGGCGGACGCGGGAGAGTTTCTCGCGCGCCTCGGTGCTGATGCCACCAAGGTCATACTGGAACCCCACCGGGATGGTTCGTCCGTCGAGGTCGCGCAGCGCGCGGACATCCCGCGCCTGGCGCTCGATGTACCCTTCGTACTTGATGGCACACTCCACGCGTTCATCGAGCACGGCGTCGAGGCCGATGTTCGCAACGTCGCGCAGGTGTGCGATGCGAACCCCGGGCCGGCGCAGCACCTCGGCGAGGGACGCACCGTGACGAACCGGCTCCAGGCCCGCCGCCGCAAACGATACGTTGCCGTCCGCCGGAAACTGCGCCTTGCGCAGGGAGTCGATGTGGCTTCGCACCGCATCGCAGCGCACGAGCACGCGATCGCGCACCGCGTCGTCCACCAGTCCCAGCCGGTGTCCCGTTTCCACCAGGCGCTCATCGGCGTTGTCCTGGCGCAACAGCAATCGAAACTCGGCGCGGCTGGTGAACATCCGGTACGGCTCGTCGATGTCCTTGGTGGTGAGGTCGTCGATGAGCACGCCGATGTACGCCTCGTCGCGCCGCGGCACGAACGGCGCCTCGCCGCGTTGCGCCAGAATGGCATTCACACCCGCCACGAAGCCCTGCGCGGCCGCCTCCTCGTAGCCCGAGGTGCCGTTGACCTGCCCCGCAAAGTACAAACCGGTCACGAACTTCGACTCCATGGTGCGCCGCAGCTGGTCCGGTGGAAAGAAGTCGTACTCGACCGCGTAGCCCGGGCGCGCCATGCGCGCATTCTCCAGCCCGGGGATCGACGCGAGGATCTCGAGCTGCACGTCCGCCGGCAGGCTGGTGGAAATACCGTTGAGATACAGTTCCGGGTGATCCAGCCCCTCGGGCTCCACGAACACCTGGTGGCGGTCCTTGTCGGCAAATCGCACCACCTTGTCCTCGATACTCGGGCAGTAGCGCGGGCCGATACCCTCGATGACGCCGCCATACAAGGGCGAGCGCGAAAGGTTCGCGCGAATGACGTCGTGCGTGCGCGCGGTTGTAAACGTGAGGTGACACGGCACCTGGGGCAACTCAATACGATCTGTCCTGTGGGAGAACGGGATCGGCGGGTCGTCGCCGGGCTGCAGCTCCATGCGCGACACGTCCACGCTGTCGCGAAACACGCGCGGCGGCGTGCCCGTCTTGAGGCGCCCCGTGCGCAGCCCCAGTGCGGTGAGGCTGGCGGTGAGGCCGTTGGCCGGGGGCTCGCCCTCGCGGCCGCCCCGGGTCTGCGTCTCACCGGTGTGCATGAGTCCGCGCAGGAAGGTCCCCGTGGTGAGAACGCATGCGGGCGCCGAGATCACCGCCCCGGTTGACAATCGAACACCGCTGAACCCGGCCGGGCCGTTGACAATGGCGGCCACTTCGGCCTCGGTAATTGTCAACATTGGCTGGGCCGCCAGGGTGGCCTGCATGAGGGCCGCGTAGCGGTATTTGTCAACCTGGGCCCTGGGTGACCATACCGCCGGGCCCTTGGCCCGGTTCAGCATGCGGAACTGGATGCCCGCCCGGTCCGTCGCGCGGGCAATTTCGCCGCCCAGCGCGTCGAGTTCCTTCACCAGATGGCCCTTGGCCAGGCCACCCACGGCGGGATTGCACGGCATGTGGCCAATGCGATCACGCCGCAGCGTGAGCAGCAGCGTGCTGGCCCCCATGCGTGCGGCGGCCAGCGCGGCCTCACAGCCCGCGTGCCCGCCGCCAATTACAATGATATCGTAGCGATCTATCATTCGGAATGTTGACAATAACCGTGGTCGTTTGTTTACAAAGCACAGCTCAAAAGTTGACAATCACTTTCCAATGCAGAACCGCGAGAAGATGACGTCCAGGAGATCCTCGCGGTAGCGGCGTCCCGTTGCCTCTTCATAATAGGCGAGGACATCGCGCGCCCGAACCGCCAGGAGCTCCAGGGTCTCGCGGTCGCGGATGGCGCGCCCCAGGTCGGCCAGCGGTTCGCGGGCGGCCGTGAGCAGCGCCACCAGCCGCGCGTTCAGGATGCCGCGATCGCGGGCCATCCGCGTGAGATCGTCCGAATGCGCCAGCCGCAGCAGCGCGGACTTGAGCGCCGGAAGCCCGTCTCCGGTTTCGGCCGACACCTGCAGCGCACCGGGCCAATCAAACCGCCGCGGCCGGTCGATCTTGTTTACTACCACGATTGCGCGGGTCGCGTCGAGCCGCTCGATGGAAGCGCGCTGTTCATCGGTGAGCGGTTCGCTCCCATCGATGACATACAGGACGACATCCGCCGATCCGGCGGCGTCACGCGCCCGGTCCATGCCGATGGACTCGATGCGGTCCGGGCCCGATTCGCGCAGGCCGGCGGTGTCGTGGAGCACAAAGGGGATGCCCTCGATGGCGAGGGTTTCGCGCAGGACGTCGCGGGTGGTGCCCGGGATCTCGGTGACGATGGCGCGGCTCTCACCCACCAGGCGGTTGAAGAGGCTGCTCTTGCCGGCGTTCACCGGCCCGGCGATGACCACGCGGTAGCCGTCGCGCAGGGGCCGGGCGAAGGCGGCGGACGCGAGCAGGTTGTCGATCTCCGCGCGCTGGCGCTCGATGACTGCCAGGGCATCGGGGATGTTGAGCGCGTCGATCCCCTCCTCGACAAAGTCGATGTTGGCCTCGATCAGTCCCAGCAGCCCCAGCATGCCGTCGGCCAGGGCGTCGATACGCTCGGACAGTGCCCCGCGCAGCTGACGCTCGGCCACTGAGCGCTGCAATTCTGTGCGGGCATGGATGAGATCCGCCACGGCCTCGGCCTGGATCAAGTCCATCTTGCCGTTGAGAAAGGCGCGGCGGGTGAACTCCCCCGGCTCGGCGGGACGGACGTCCAGGGAGAACAGGGTCTCGAGTATCCGCGCCACGATGGCACTGCCGCCGTGGCAGGAAACCTCCGCCACGTCCTCGCCGGTGTACGACTCGGGCGCGCGCATCACCGCCGCCATCACCTCGTCGATCGCGGCGCCATCCGGGGCCACGAAGCGGCCGTGGTAGAGGCGCCGGTGCTCCCACTCGCCCGCAAACCGGTCTCCGGACATGGAGCGCATCACGGTGGACAGCACCGCCAGGGCGCCCTCACCGGAAACGCGAATGACGGCGATGCCCGACTCCCCCGGCGGGGTCGCCAGGGCGGCGATGGTGTCGGTATGAAGAGACATCAGCCGCTGATTCTAGCACGCGTGCGCGCCTCGTTACGGCGCGTTGACGTAGAAGCCGATGGAGTCCGAGGCCAGCGAGCCGAACAGCCCCACCCCGCCGTCGACGTGGAACAGCGGTGGCACCGTGTTGTCGCCCGCCTCGCCGCCAAACCCGAAGCCGCCCTGGCCCAGCACCGGGTCGGTGCGGGCGAGGTCGTACCAGTTGCGGTCCATCTTGAACACGCGCACCTTGTAGCGCCCCTCGTAGTAGATGGCGAACCACGGTGCGCGCAGGTAGGCCTGGGTGGGCGCGAACGGCGGCGACTGGTTCTGGCGCGTGAAGTTGTCGACGTCCTCGTCGTCGAGGAAGCTCGTGTCCACCAGCAGCGGCGAGTCCAGATCGAGGCTCTCGAGGCCCACGAGGTAGCCCTGCGCGGGGTCATTCTCCAGGCGGACTTCCAGGAGTCCCTTGCTGAAGGTGAGCTGGTTCAACGTGTACAGCGTGTCCGGGTTGCTGGGAAACTCGTCAAACGTGCGCAGGGTATCTTGCACGGTCTGTCCGGCGTCATCCAGCAGCACCCACTCGCGCACGCGTAGCGCGCCGGGTGTGGTGGTGGTGGCCTTGACCACACGGTTGTCAGGGAGGGTAACTGTGAGGCCATAGATCACATCGCTATGAACAAGACTATCGGGGAACATGGGTACGTACAGCCCGTGAGTCTCATTGATGTAGGGCATCCTGATGCGGCTGCCCCACTCAATCACCACCCGCGCCCCATTGATCCCCGCCGCCTCATAACTAAACGGCTGGTTCGGCAGCAGTGTTTCCGTCACGTACACGTTCGGGAATGGCTTCCCCACCACCATGGTCGCATCGATCACCGGAACGCCCGCGCCGCCGGGTGCAAAGAACTCGTCGTCGCTGCGCTCAGTGGAACACGCCGGCAACACCATCATCATCAACACAAGCAGCAATCGCCTCAGAACCATACCGTCACCCCGAGACTGGGAATAATGGGCAGCATGCGCGCCACCGTCACGTCCACGACCTCTTCCGTGCGGTCGTACTGCACGAACCACTCGTTGCGCCGGCTGTAGAGGTTGAACACTTCGATCATCCATTCCGCGCGGGCCCCGAAGAGCTTGAAGTCCCGCGCCACCGACACGTCGAGGCGGTTGTAGGGCAACAGACGCGCGCTGTTGCGCTCACCCTGGATCAACTGGATGTCGTCGGGTGTCACCCCGGTGGCCGGGTCGCGAATGGTGTAACGCGACGCCACCGGCGTGAAGGCCTGCCCGGTGGCGTACACGAACGCGCCTCCGAAGCGCCACTTGCCGCGCCGGTACTCGCCCGCGGCACTCAGGTCGTTGCGCCGGTCGTACTTGGGCGGGAACTGCTGTCCGTTGTTCAACTCCGGGAACTCGCGCCGCGTCCATCCCAGCGTGTAGCCGATCCACCCCGTCACCGGGCCGATGTCGCGGCGCGCGAACAGCTCGACACCCGTAGCATAGCCGGTCCCATTCAAATAGAAGATGTCGTCGGCGGTCTCGAGCGTCGCGTTGGCCGGCGTGGTGTTGTCGAGGGACACCAGGTTGGAGAGGTCCGTGTAGTACCCCTCGATCGAGAACAGCGTGGAGGGCCGCCAGCGCCAATCGAGGCCCGCCACCGCCTGCCACGACTGGCCGATCTCCGCGGTGCCGTCGATGGGCACGTAGAAGTCCGCGGCGGAGACCGCCTCGGTGGCCACCAGCTGCATGTACTGGTGGTAGATGCCGCCCGCCAGCTTGAGGCGCACCGTCGGTGTGAGCTCCTGGGCAAAGCCGGCGCGCGGCTCAAACAGCCAGCGCTCTCCGTCGTCGATGTAGCGCACGCGCGCACCGAGGTCGAAGGTGGTCTCCGCCCACGGCGTCCAGCGGTCGGAGAGAAACGCCGCGGCCTCGAACGGCTTGCGCCGGTAACTCACGATGGTTTCCGAGTTGAAGTCCTGGTTGAAGCCCACGTTGTACTTGATCGCCTGAAGACCCGCGCTCAGCGTGTGGCGCAGCCCCACCTCCCAGGCGAGTTCGGCGGCCGCGGTCACGTCCCGGATGTCATTCTCGATGGAGATGGGCGTGGTGAATGCACTCGCGGTGGTGGTGCTGCCGTAATCGCTGAAAGAGAGGCGTGCCGTCGCGAGCAGCGCATCGCTGAACGCGCGAATATAGGCCCCGCTCGCCACCGTGTTGCCCCAGTCCAGCTTGAGACTCGTCCCCACCCCGAGGTCGAAATCCAGCGCATCCGATCCGTTGTATGCGGAGAACTCCAACCGTCCGCCCCCGGCGGGCACCGAGAGCTTTGCGTTGAGATCGTAGAAGAAGTAGTCGGGCACCTGCGTGTCCTCGTCGCGGATGACATTGAGCAGCGGCTCGAGGTGTGTGCGCCGCCCGTTGACCGCCCACGACGCGCGGCCCAGAGGGCCGTTGAGCGACAGGCGCGTCGCGATGGTGCTCACCCCCACCTTGCCGTTGAAGTTGCGCGTGGCGATCTCGCGCGTGCGCACGTCGAGCACCGCACTCAGGCGGCCGCCGTTCTCGGCCGGGTACGCGCCCTTGTACAGATTCACCGCACCGGTTGCGTCGGGGTTGAAGGTGGAGAAGAAGCCAAAAGCGTGGGTGGGATTGTAGACGGTGGCCTGGTCGAGCAGCACCAGCGTCTGGTCCGGCCCGCCGCCGCGCACGTAGAGCGCGCTGGAGAAGTCCGACGCCGCCTGCACGCCCGGCAGCAGTTGCAGGCTGCGGATGGGATCACCCTCGGCGATGCCCGGGAGCGACGAGAGCTGGTCGCCGCGGATGGAGACGAAGCCCGGCTGGACGGCGCCGATCCTGGTGTACCGGTCCTCCTCCACCACGATCTTCTCCACCGGCACCGGTTCCACCGTGAGGGTGGCATCGAGGGTGTAGTCGTAGCCCTCCCGCACGACCAGGCTGTCCTCGCGCACGGTGTAGCCGATGCGCGAAAAGCGCACCAGGTAGCGCCCGGGGGGGATGTTTCCAAAGACGTAACGGCCGTTGTCGAGCGTCATGACGCCCTGGGCCTGCTCGTCGCCCGCGTCGGAACGCCCCAGCACCTGCACGGTCACGTACGCAATCGGCTCGCGCGTCTCGGCATCGCGCGCCACACCGCTCAGCACGGCCGCGTACACCGACGCCGGCAGGAGAGCGAGAATCAACAAGAGAATGAGTGCGCGTCGGGTCATGAAGTCACAGGGGATGCGTGCCCGGGCGGCCGAGTAATCAATCTACGAAAGGGGTCTGGGCGCCGCAACGGTTCCCGGGCATGTGCGATGGTGCTCCGTCGCGACTTCCGCAGCGCGATTTCAAATGTTTCGCGCGAGGACCATGAGCGGAGGAGCGGCGTCGCACACGCCCGCGCGGCCCGCCGTGCGGTCGTTGCTGAACACGCCCGCGCGGCCCCTGTTGCTAGTCTTGCGGCCGGTCGCCCGTGTCGGAGCCACGCGGCGTCAGCACCACCTTGCGCAGCAGTCCGTCGCCGATCGTGTAGGTGGTGATGTCGTCGAACTCCGCCACCGCCAGGTGGATGATGCGCCGCTCCGAGGCCTTGAGCGGTTCGAAGTCGCACTCGCGCTGCGTGCGCCGCACGCGGTCGGCCAGGCGGTGCGCCTTCTCGATGAGCAGCCGGTGCTTGCGGTGCACGTAGCCGCCCACGTCGACCGTGATCTTGCTGTGCCGCTGCGTGCGTCCGGTGAAGACGCGGTTCACGATGTGCTGGATCGACGACAGCGTTTCGCCGCGGCGGCCGATCAGAAGGCCGTCGAGACCGCTGGAAGAAATGTTGACGAAGGTGGTGTCGTCGGACTCTTCGATGGTCAGGGTGAAGTCCACCCCCATGAAGCCCAGTACGTCGCCGATGATGGCACGGACGATCTCCGAGTTCTCGCTGCCGATGGCACCCGCCGGCGCGTTGCGGCGCGTGACGCGAATGCGCACCATCTTGCCGCCGAAGATGCCGCGCAGCCCGCCCTGCGACTCTGACAGGACCTCGATGTCCACCTCGTCCTTGCGCGCACCGAGTTCCTTCAGCGCCTTTTCCAGCGCCTGGTCGATGGTCTTGCCGGCTGTTTCGATGGATCCCGCCATGAGCGCCGTCTCCTAGCGGCCCTTGCGTCCACCCGATCGGGCCTTCTTGCGCGGCGCCGGCTCGACCACCACGGCGGCGGGTTCGGCATGGCGCGAGTCCTTGACGATGTAGTACTGCTGCGCCACCGAGATGACGGTGTTGATGATCCAGTAGATCACCAGGCCGGAGGGCATCTTGTAGAACAGCACGGTGAAAACAATCGGCAGCATGGTGTTGAACCCGGGCGGAATGGCCGTGTTGGCCTGGCCGGTGGGCGAGCCGCCCAGCTTGGACTGCGCCCACATCGACGCCCCCATCAACAGCGGCAGCAGGCTGAAGTTGTCGCCGATCAACGGCAGCGACAGCGGCAGCTTGAACAGGACGTCCTGCTGCGAGAGGTCGTTGATCCACCCCAGCCACGGCGCGCCGCGCAGCTCGATGGTGTACTGCAGCACGTTGAACAGCGCGATGAACACCGGCATCTGCAGCACCATGGGCAGGCACCCGCCCAGCGGGTTCACCCCCGCTTCCTTGTAGAGCTTCATCGTCTCTTCGCTCACGCGGCGGCGGTCGTCGCCGTACTTCTCCTTGAGCGCCTGCAGTCGCGGTTGCAGATCCTGCATTTCCTTCATCGACTTGAAGCTCTTGTGCGTCAGGCGGTAGAAGAGAACCTTGGTGAGCACCGAGATGATCACGATCACCCAGCCATAGTTGGGAATCACGTGGTAGAGCGCCTTGAGCGCCTTCAGCACCAGCTCGCTCACCGGCCGGATGAACTTCATCCCCAGTTCGATGTTCTTCTCGAGGCCCACGCCCAGTGCTGCGACCGTGTCGAAGCTCATGGGGCCCATGTACACGTGCATCATGCTCGTGACCTGGCCGCGCGCCACACCCGCGGGAACGGCAATGGTCTCGCTGATGCGGTGTTCGGCCTTAATGCCGCTCATCTGCACTTCCGCGCGCGTCGGCTGCTGCGGGTACAGCGCAACCATGAAGTACTTGCTCTGCAACGCCGCCCAGTTAAATGTGCCGCTGTAGTCCTCCACGTGCGAGCGTCCAAAGTCGCCCGGCTTGCGCCGGTGCTTCTCCTCGCCCAGCAGCACCGTGGCGCGAAACGCGCTCTGGTCGTTGCCCACGTTGGCCTCGGTGCTGGCCAGCCCCGGGCCCAGGCTCCACCCCACGTTCTCCGCCTCCGGCGCTAGCGCCTCGCTCATGCTGAGCCGCGTCTCAAAATCGTAGCGGTCGCCGAAGAAGCGGTAGCTGCGCTCCACCACGCCGCCGCTGCCCTCGGCGCGAAACACCAGGTCGACCGGCTCGCTCCCCGACACGACCACGCGCGCACCATCGGGCAGCACATCACCACCGGCGCTGGCGCCGAAGACGACGTCGTCCAGATCGAGATCCGCGGCGGGCCCATCGACGCGGGTGGAGAGCATGCGCGTGCCAGACCAGCTATCGCCGGCCGGCAGCAGCTCCACCGGCTCATCGCGCGTCAGGTAGTTCAAGAGTTTCACGGACGTGATCACCGCGCCGCGCGTGTCGAGCTTGATCTCAAACAGCGGCGTCACGATGGTGATGGTTTGCGACGGGGTTTCTTCCGGTGTGGCGAAGACCTCCGCCGTCACGCGGGCACTGGTGTCGGCAGGCGCAGTGAGCGCCGTGGCCGGCGGTGTGGCTTCCCTGCCGGGGCGCAACGTGTCCGCGGCCGGCTCGCGCGTGGCCAGCGTACCCTGCTCGAGCGCTTCGGCCTGGCGGCGCGCGCGCTCCTTCTTCATCTTGGGCGCGAGAAACAGGGCGTCGTAGCCAAAAAACAGGGCCATCGACGCCACGAACGCGATGAGCGCGCGGCGCTCCATCGAGAATCCTTTGCTCATCGAACTTCCTTCATCGTGAGGACAGAACCGTGCGCCGGCGCATCGCCGGCGTTGTCACGCCGCGGGACCGGATCGAAGCCACCCGCGCTGAACGGATGGCACCGGCACACACGCCGCGCCGCCAGGGCCGAGCCCCGCATTACACCGTGGGTACGAATGGATTCAGCCGCGTAGTCCGAACAGGTGGGATGAAAGCGGCACGCAGGTGGCAGCAGTGGAGAGATCCAGCGGCGGTAACCGGTGATCAGCGCGAGCAGCGCGCGTTGCAGCAGCGCGGACATTCGTCGAGACATCTGACGATCACTTCCTGTGCCGTTCATGTCATTTCCCCGCCCGGTGCGCGCCATTCGTCTGGAGCGCGAGCGCGATGTCCGCCTGAACTTCCTCCGCGCTGCGGGTGACGATGGTCCCCCTCGCCACCAGCACCACCCAGTGGTCGCCGGGCCACAGCGCCATGACCTGGCGCGATGCCTCCCGCAGCAGCCGCTTGGCGCGATTGCGCTTTACAGCACCTCCCACACGGCGACTGGCGACGACCCCGATACGCAGGCCATCCGGTTCGGGCGGCGAGAAAAGAAATATAACCGTGTGATTCGCAACGAGCTTGCGCCCCGAGTCATAGCAGTGGCGAAACTGCCACGCGTGCTGGAGCGTGCGCAAGCGGCGTCGGGATGATCGCGCGGATTCTCGCGGGCCCATGGTGGCACCGCACTCCGTCGCCGGATGCACTACGCCGAAAGGCGCTTGCGGCCCTTCTGACGGCGACGCTTGATGACGAGCCTTCCACCGCGCGTGCTCATGCGCTTGCGAAACCCGTGATCGCGTTTCCGCTTGAGGAGGTTGGGCTGGAATGTACGCTTCATGATCGATAATCCTGTGTGTGCGTGATAAAAAATCCTGCCCGGCCACCGGGCCGGGGCGACCGGGTGGCGTGGACGGGTGCTCTTTCGATAAGTCGCCGAAAGAGGAGACTCTATAGCAATCGGCCCTGCCCGTCAAGCCCGGAGAAACCCACAGGGTTATCCACAGCGGTGGACAACTGAACCGGTTGCCATGTCACCAGATGGTCCGTTTCTGTGAGCAACTCCATTTCGCTGTTGATGGCCCCGCCGCGGCTCTGATAACTTCCGTCTCGGTGCATTTCTTCCGGGTTTGAAGCATTTCCCGACAGTTTCAAAGTCTCTAGAGTAGGTACTGTGGACAACTTCGCTACCGCAACCCCCGCTTTACCCATAACTTATTTGTCCACAAATAGTTGGCGTATTATCCACATTTGTGGATAACCGCTCGTCCGCTGCCGGTCCGCGTCGGAACCGGCGATTAATCAAGAGTTTCCGGGCCCGCCGACCGCGACGGTCCCGCACCAAGTCGTGGTTACGAGGTTGATGAAGGGTCTGTGCACACGCCAGCCGGACGGCAGGCGCGTGACGGAGTCTCCCCCAGGGAGAAAGGGTATCCTCCATGTCGGTTTCCTCCCGCCAGAACGGCAACGACCACCTGTGGTCGGAGTTTCTCGCGTCGGTCGCCACACTCGTCAACAAACAGACTTTCGAGACGTGGTTCAAGCCGATGCGCCTGAGTTCCGTGGATGGTGCGCGTGTCACCATCGACTGCCCCAGCAAGTTCTTCGTGGAGTGGGTCAGCGAGCACCATTCGGATAAGATCCAGTTTGCGCTGCGCCAGGTGATCGGTCTCGATCCCCAGGTGTCGCTGCAGAACGCCAATGACGCCCCGCCGGAGATTTCGCGGCGTCCGGAGATTTCGCAGATCTCGGCCGCGTCTCGATCGCGGCGGTCTGCAACCGAGGGCGAGCGGCTCAACCCGAAGTACGTGTTCGAGGAGTTCGTCGTCGGCAACAACAGCCGCATGACCTACGCCGCCTGTCTCGCCGTGTCGGAACGTCCCGCGCAGGTCTACAACCCGTTGTTCATCTACGGCGGCGTCGGCCTTGGCAAGACGCACCTCATGCAGGGCATCGGCCACGGCGTCCTGAAGCGGCAGCCGCACGCGCGCGTTCACTACTGCTCGGCGGAAGCCTTCATGAACGAAATGATCATGGGCATCCGCCAGGGCACCAGCCACGAGTTTCGCACCAAGTACCGCAATGTGGACCTGCTGCTGATCGACGACATCCAGTTTCTCGCCGGCAAGGAGAGCACCCAGGAGGAGTTCTTCCACACCTTCAACGCGCTCCACGGTGCCAGCAAGCAGATCGTCGTTACCAGTGACCGGCCGCCCAAGGAGATTCCCACCCTGGAAGACCGTCTGGTGTCGCGCTTCGAGTGGGGGCTGATTACCGACATCCAGCAGCCCGATTACGAAACCCGCCTCGCCATTCTGCGCAAGAAGGTGGAGCGCGAGAACATCATGATTCCCGACGATGTGCTGGCGCTCATCGCCGACAGCGTGAAGAGCAACATTCGCGAGCTCGAGGGCAGCCTGGTCAAGCTTCTGGTGCACGCGAGTGTGTACAAGAAGGATGTTAACATCGAGATGGCGCACGATGTCCTCAAGGACTTCGTCAAGTCGACACCCAAGAAGACCAGTATTTCGCTGATTCAGAAGATCGTATCGCAGCACTACCGGGTGCCCGTCGAGTCCATGCGCTCTAAGGTGCGTACCGCGCGCCTTGCCTTTCCGCGCCAGGTGGCCATCTATCTCGCCCGCGAGCTCACCCAGGCGTCGCTCGCGCAGATCGGACAGCGGTTTGGTGGGCGCGACCACACCACCGTGATCCACGCTTGCTCGAAGATTTCAGACATGGTGGAACGCGATGTTTCGCTGCGCTCGACCATCAGTCAATTGCGGAAGGAGCTCTCGACCTAACACTGTCGAGCAATTCTTCCCAGACGAGGCCGGGTGTGATGATGTTCGTGTTGGTTCCCATGCGGCAACACCGTCATCAGCGCCCGGCCTCTTTGTATTTAGAAACTCTCCACAATTTGGGGGAATCTAATGTGGACAATGTGTGGGGAGAAAAACAACATCAACAAGTGGACAGGATAACTGCGTGTACTCCACACACGGTTGACATGTGTGAACGGCGGCAACACGATAGTGTCATGCGTGTTTACGATGCACCGCCCACATACCCACAGGTCCTACTGCTACTACTGTTATTTAAATAATCCAGAGTTAGTTAAGAAGCCAGTCGCGATCCGTGGTGCGCGTGATACAATTATCCAACAGCAATGAAGATCTCATTGGGGCATATTCTTCTTCTCTTGATGCTCGCCTTCCCCATCGCGAGCCTGGCCACCCCACCGGTCTTTCTGCTCGCGTGGGGGACCAGCGGCAGCGGTGACGGTGAATTCAACTTCCCGCGAAGAATTACAGTGGGAGCGGATGGCAGCGTGTATGTCGCCGACCGCAACAACCATCGCATTCAGCGCTTTACCGCCGAGGGGGTGTTCCTGGGGGCGTGGGGCGGGCTGGGGACGGAGCCGGGGAAGTTTGATTTTCCCTTTGGTATTGCCACCGATGACAGCGGCCATGTCTACGTGGCGGAGCGCAACAACAACCGCATCCAGAAGTTCACCGCGGACGGCGTTTTTGTGCGTGCCTGGGGCGTTGCCGGCACCGGGCCGGGGCAGTTCAACTTCCCGGTGGGCGTGGCGGTTGACCACGACTACCGCGTCTACGTGGCCGATTCCTTCAATCACCGCATCCAGCGCTTCACCAGCACTGGGGGCTACCTGGGCCAATGGGGAGGGTTTGGGAATACCGCGGGCAAATTCAATCAGCCGGTGGTGGTGGCGGTGGATGCCGCGGCGAACGTGTATGTGTCCGACAGCGCGAACTGGCGGGTGCAGAAGTTCACCGGCACGGGAACATTCCTGACCGAGTGGGGCTCCATGGGACCGGACGACGACCAGTTCGAAGGACCCCGTGGCATCGCCTTCGATGCGCAAGGCAATGTGTGGGTTGTCGATCAAGCGCCCAGTTGGATCAAGCGCTTCACCGCGCAGGGCGTGTTCATCGAGAAGTTTGGCGGCACGGGCAGCGGCGACGGGCTCTTCGACCGGGCCGAGGACGTGGCCATCGACGCGAATGGGTATTTTTATGTTACCGACCCCGGCAACGATCGCATCCAGAAGTTCGGTCCCGACGTAGTGCCCACACGACCGACCACGTGGGGCGGGTTGAAGGCGATCTATCGCTAGAACCCTCCCGCCGCGAGACACGAAAACTTTTCCACACCATGCATCCCCAACTTGCGAGAGACCGCGGGGTGCGCTATAGTCCTCGGGCTCCCCAGCACTACAACCAGGGCACGTTAAACAAACCTCAAAGTTTTGTCTCGAAACGGTGGGAGGAATGGGTGTGAAAATCACAGTCGACCAGAAGGATTTGCTCAAGAGTCTTCAGGGTATTTCAGCCGTTGTACCAACCAAGACCTCTCTTCCGATTCTGTCGACGTTCCTGATGGAAACGAAGGGTGACGGCAAGGTCACGCTGACGGCAAACGATCTTGATGTTTCGCTCACCAACACGCTCGCGTGCGAAACCAGTGGTCATGGCAGTGTTGCCGTTCCGGGTAAGAAGTTCTTTGAAATTGCGCGTTCACTTCCCGAGGACAAGGTGGTCATCGAGACCGAAGGTGATCGCATCTCCATCAAGTGCCGGCGCAGCCGCTTCAAGATGCTCGGAAAGAGCTCGGACGAGTTCCCGAAGCTCCCCGTGCAGAAGGCCAGTGTGTCGTTTTCGATTGCTGCTTCGACCCTGGACAAGATGATCAACAAGACCAGCTACGCGGTCTCGACCGATCTCACGCGCCCCTCGCTGTGTGGGGTGTTGTGGGAGATCCGCAAGGGCGCGCTGAACATGATTGCAACCGATGGCCACCGCCTGGCCAAGGTGGGGTTGCCCGACGCCGCCGGCTCGGGAGATGACAAGGACGTCATCGTGTCGCCCAAGGCGCTCAACATCTATCGCTCGCTGGCGGCCGAACTGGACACGGTGAATGTGTCGCTGGCCGACAACCACATCACCTTCGATCTCGGCGACAGCGTGATCTACTCGCGCCTGCTGGAGGGACCGTTCCCGGACTACAACCAGGTGATGCCCAAGAAGAACACCCGCAAGCTCACCGTAAGCCGGATAGAGCTCACCGATGCGTGCCGTCGCGTGGCCATCCTCTCCAGCGCCATCACGCACCAGGTCAAGCTGGTGCTGGAAGACGACCGGCTTACCCTGTCCGTAAAGACGCCCGATGTGGGCGAAGCGGTGGAAGAGGTGACGTGCGGCTACGGCGCGGCCAAGATGGAGATCGGCTACAACGCGCGCTACCTGCTGGACATTCTCCGCACCATGGACAGCGACGACGTGGCTTTTCTGCTCGACCGCACCGACAACGCCGGTGTGGTGCTGCCGGAGGCGGAAGGGGCCGACATGAAGCACGAGTGCCTGCTGATGCCGCTGCGCCTCAGCGATTGAGCGTGTGAGCAACTGATAAACCGAACCGCGCGCGGCGGCGCTCCCAGCGCGGAGCCGCCGCCGCGGTGGAGCCCACCCAGCGTGCGCGTCCAGCGATTCCTCTCCACAAACTTCCGCAATCTCGCAAGCGGCGAGATAGAATTCGCGCCGGGGCTGAACTTCCTGGTCGGCGAGAACGGCCAGGGAAAAACCAACCTGCTCGAGGCGGTGTACTTCTTTCGTTTTGGCCGTTCGTTCCGCGCCGCGGCCGACACGGAGATGATCCATTTCGACGAGACCTTCTGCCGCGCAGAAGTCGACGCGTCATTCAGCGACGGACACAGCGAAACCTTCGCCTTCTCGGTTGAACACAAGGGACCCAAGACCATCAAGGTGGACGGCCAGGTGCTGGCACGCCGCTCCGCGCTGGCGGGACGCTTTCCCGCGGTGCTGTTCGGCCCCGCCGATCTGCGCATCGTTTCCGGCGAGCCCGACCACCGGCGGCGCTTCTTCGACATGGTCGGCACGATGACCGAACCGGCGTACCTGCGCAGCGCGCGCGACTACCGTCGCGCGCTCGAGCAGCGCAACGCAGCACTCAAGGCCCGAGCGGGCCGCGACGAAATTGCGGCGTGGAACGAACGCCTGGTGGAAAGCGGCGTTGATCTCATTGCGCGGCGCCGCGAACTGGTGGCGCTGATGGAAATCGAAATGACCGCGCACGCCGGCGAGGTGCACAGCCCGTTTGATTTCGCGATGCGCTACGAAACCACCCTGCACGACGCCGCGGAGCACGCGGCCGAGATCACCCAGGAGGCCACCCTCACCAGGGCCTTCCACGACCGGTTGGCCGAGGTGGCACGCGAGGAGGCGCGCCGCGGCGTGACCCTGGTGGGGCCGCATCGCGACGACGTGCTGTTCAGCATGGCCGGCCAGGATCTGCGGCGCTACGGCTCGCAGGGACAGCGGCGCCTGTTCGCGGTGCTGCTCAAGATGGCGGAACTGTCGTATCTGGAAACGGAGCTGCGCGAGCCGTGCGTACTGCTGCTGGACGACGTATTCTCCGAGTTCGACGCATCCATCATGGCGCGCCTGCAGCGCACCCTGGACGGGACGCGCCAGGTGTTCGTCACCAGCCCGGTGGCCATCGACGACGTGCACGCACCCGGTGCGCGCTTCTACAACGTCAGCAAAGGAAGCATTTCGGCGGCATGATGACCGACAGCAACAAGAGGGGGAAGGACATGACGCGAAGCATCCAGCTCGGGCTCGCAATCTGTTTGACACTGGCGACGAGCGCGCACGCGCTGACGGTGGCGGAGCTCATGTCGGTGAAGAACATCACCGAGGCCCGCATCAGCCCCGACGGCGCCACGGTGGCGTTTGGCGTGGCGGCGGTGGACTCCAGCGGACGCGCGTGGGACGCGGACGTGTGGACGGTGGACGTTGCCGGCGGCGCAGCGCGCCGCATCACGCATGACGACGCGTGGGATGACACGCCGCGCTGGGCGCCGGATGGATCGGGGCGGCTCGCATTCGTCAGCGACCGGGAGGGCGCGAACCAGGTGTTCATGGTTGCGCTTCCGGACCCCGAGCCCCGCCAGCTCACCGACACGCCCAACGGCGTCACCGCCTTCGCGTGGTCGCCGGATGCGAGCCGGCTGGCGTTTCTCACCCCGGGCGGCCAATCGGAGGCGGCGCGCCGGCGCGCCGAAAACGGAGCCGACGTGCACATCGAAGACGAGGCGACGCCGCCGTCGCGCATCCATATCGTGGATGTCGCCACGGGCACGGACCGCGAACTCCCGCCCATCGACGCCGCCGATGTCACCACGCTCGATTGGTCCCCCGACGGAACGCGCCTGGCCGTCACCGTCCAGGATCAGAAGGGAACCATCGGATTCTTCTACGGCTCCGACATTGCCGTGGTTGATGTGACGAGCGGTGCCATGAAGACACGGGTGGCGCGCGAGGGCATGGACTTCAATCCGCGCTGGTCGCCGGACGGAAAATCGCTGGCCTTTCTCTCCCACGGCGGCGTGAAGGACTGGATCGGGTCCTGTTTCGTGTGCGTGGTCGCGGTGGACGGGGACGCCCCCCCCCGCAACGTCTCACCCGGTTTCGACGAACGGGATTACGGCGCCGAGTACCTGTGGTCCCCCGATTCGAAGAACATCTACCTGGTGGCGCCACAGGGGGTGACGCGGCAGATCTTTGCCATCGACGCCGAGAGCGGTCAGTCGAGTCGCTTGAGCGCGGGCACCGCGGTCTTCGGTGGAGTAAGCGTCTCCGCGGACGGCTCCCGCATGGCGTTCCAGCGCACCACCATGGAGGAACCCGCCGAGATCTTCGTTTCGGTGCCGCAGCCGTTTGCGCCCGTACAACTCACCCACCTCAACGATGCCATCGCAACGACGAAGCTGGGCCGCGGGGAGATCGTGCGCTGGAAGAGTTTCGATGGCCTCGAGATCGAGGGCATCTTGGTGACACCCGCGGGGCGCCGCAAGCAACGGCCGCTGGTGACGGTGATACACGGCGGACCATCCACCCCGTGCATGGCCGCGTTCTCCCCCCAGATTGGCGCGCCCGGATGGCCACAGGCGGATCTGGTGGCGCACACCTTCGTGGAGCGTGACTACGCCGTCTTCTTCCCGAACTTCCGGGGCAGCAGCGGCTACGGGCGCGATTTCATGCGCGCCAATATGGGCGACTGGGGGGGTGGGGACTTCAAGGACGTCATGACCGGCATCGACATGCTGGTGGAACGCGGGGTGGCCAATCCGAAACAGCTGGCCATCGTGGGCTGGAGCTATGGCGGCACGCTGACATCGTTTGCCATCACGCAGACGCCCCGCTTCGCCGCCGCGGTGGTGGGGGCGGGCGTCACCGACCACCTGAGCCAGTATGGCACCACCGACATCCCGCCGCTGATCGAGACCTACATGGGTGGAACCCCCTGGAAGGTGGCGGACACCTACCGCCGCTGTTCGAGCGTCACCCATGCGGCGGACGTCATCACACCCACGCTCCTGTGCTACGGAGAGAACGATGCCCGGGTGCCGCCGTCGCAGGGGCGCGAGTTCTACCGCATCCTGAAGCGCCGGGAGGTGCCGGCGGAGCTGGTGGTCTACCCGCGCTCGGGGCACTTTGTGTTTGAGCCGGCCCTGGAGGCGGACTTCCAGGCGCGCATGCTGGCGTGGGTGGACCGGTGGATCGAGCGCGAGAATTGAGCCGCGCGCGCACCCCCGGACGGGGGCGGTGTTAACCGCGCCGATTACATCCACAATTTATTTATTTCAAAGGATTTGCGCCGACCGGCGCGCAAAAATACAGGTATCATTTCGGCCGCGAAACCGCTAGATTCTGAAGGTATGGCGCGGCGTCCTTTTACCCGCATCGGGGCGGTCCTCCCGTCCGTTCTCCGGGATCTCGGGCTGCAGAAACGATTCAGTGAGCGCAGGCTCGTCGAGCGCTGGCCCGACGTGGTGGGGCCGGAACTCGCGCGCCGCGCGCGCGCGATGCGTTTCGAGCGCGGGACGCTCTTCGTCCACGTGGACCACGGGGCGTGGATGCAGGAATTGCACTTTATGGAAAAGGAACTCGTGCGTAAGCTACGCGCGGCGTGCCCGGACGTAGATCTGGTGAGAATCCGGTTCGGCGCGAAGGAAATGGAATAGAACGGACACACGATGAACAGCGAAGAAATCAGGCAGCCGGAAAAGCGCAAGAGCGCACCCCCCGTGCCGCCCGTGGAACCGGAGCGAAAGGCCGAGATGACGCAAGAATACACAGCGAAACAGATCCAGGTGCTCAAGGGGCTCGAAGCCGTGCGCAAACGGCCGGCCATGTATATCGGGAGCACCGACGTTCACGGTGTCCATCACTTGATCTATGAAGTTGTCGACAACTCGGTGGACGAGGCCCTCGCCGGGCACTGCACGGAGGTCGAGGTCATCATCCACGAGGACAGCACCGTCAGCGTCACCGACGACGGACGCGGCATCCCCGTCGACATGCACCCCACCCAGCACCGTCCCGCGCTGGAAGTGGTCATGACCACGCTGCACGCGGGTGGCAAGTTCGACCGCGACTCCTACAAGGTGTCGGGTGGTCTGCACGGCGTGGGCGTTTCGGTGGTGAATGGCCTGTCCGAGTGGCTCGAGGTCGAGATCCACCGCGACGGCAAGCATTACATGCAGCGCTATGACCGCGGCGTTCCCTCCTATGACCTCAAGGACCTCGGCACCACCGATCGCCGTGGAACCCGGGTGACCTTTTTGCCCGACGCGCAGATATTCGAGAAGGTGGACTACCAGTTCGAGACGCTGGCGCAGCGCCTGCGCGAACTCGCCTTCCTCAACAAGGGACTCAAGATCGTTTTCGACGATCAGCGGCCGCAGAAGCCCAAGCGCCAGGTGTTCCAGTACGACGGCGGCATCGTGTCCTTCGTCAAGTACATCGACACCGCCAAGTCGCTGATCACCCCGCAGCCCATCTTCATCCAGGCGGAGAAGGACGGCGTGCAGGTGGAAGTGGCGCTGCAGTACACCGACGGCTACGCCGAAAACGTGTTCTCGTTCGCCAACAACATCAACACGATGGAGGGCGGCACCCACCTGGTGGGCTTCAAGGCGGCGCTCACGCGCACCATCAACAACTACGCGGTGCAGCGCAACCTCTTCAAGAAGGAGCGCGTCACGCTGGGCGGCGACGACGTACGCGAAGGGCTCACCGCGGTGGTGAGCGTGAAAATTCCCGAACCGCAGTTCGAGGGACAGACCAAGACCAAGCTCGGCAACAGCGATGTCAAGGGAATCGTTGAAGCGGTGGTGGTGGACGGCCTCAAGGAGTACCTGGAGGAGAATCCGGCCATCGGTAAGGCGATGATCGAGAAGTGCCTCTCCGCGTTCACCGCCCGCGAGGCGGCGCGCAAGGCACGCGATCTCGCGCGGCGCAAAACCGCGCTGGAATCGGCATCGCTGCCGGGCAAGCTGGCCGATTGCGCGGCGCGTGACCCGCAGGTGAGCGAGCTATACCTGGTGGAGGGCGACTCTGCGGGCGGCTCCGCCAAGATGGCCCGCAACCGCGAGTTTCAGGCCATCCTGCCGCTGCGCGGCAAGGTGCTCAACGTGGAGAAGGCGCGGCCCGACAAGATTTTCTCCAACGAGGAGATTCGCACCATCATCACGGCGGTGGGAACCGGTGCCGGCGAGTTCGACCTCACCAAGGCGCGCTACCACAAGATCATCATCATGACGGATGCCGACGTGGACGGTGCGCACATTCGCACGCTGCTGCTAACACTCTTCTACCGGCACATGAAGCCGCTCATCGAGGCGGGCTACATCTACATCGCGCAGCCGCCGCTGTTCAAGCTCAAGAAGAGCAAGAAAGAGGTGTACGCGTTCAACGACGAAGAGCGCGAACGCATCCTCAAGGACTGGGGCGGCGCGGACGGCGTGTACATCCAGCGTTACAAGGGCCTGGGAGAAATGAATCCCGTACAGCTCTGGGAGACCACCATGGACCCGGAGGCGCGCACCATCCTGCAGGTGGATATCCAGGACGCCGTGGAGGCCGACCGGATTTTCTCGATTCTGATGGGCGACGAGGTGGAGCCGCGGCGCGAGTTCATCCAGGACAACGCCCTCGCGGTCAAGAACCTGGACGTGTAGAACATGGCAGTCAACCGAAAGAACCTCCGGGTGCGCGTGCTCGAACGGCACGAGGGGTTCGACGACGACTTGAAAGACGCCACACCGGCGGATCGAATTGCGATGGTCTGGCCGCTGACCGTCGATGTGTGGGCGTTCATGGGGTACGACATTGCTCAATACAGATTATCACGACATATTGTCCGCGTTATCCACCGCGAAGGCTGAGTATCTGCTGGTTGGCGGATACGCGATGGCCGCGCATGGACGCCCGCGCGCGACCGGCAACCTCGACCTGTGGGTCAAGCCGGATCCCGACAACGCCGGCCGCGTGATGGGCGCGCTGGAGACGTTCGGTGTTCCCACCAAGACCCTCTCGCCGGAAGACTTCACCCGCAAGGGCACGGTGGTGCAGATCGGCTCCGCGCCACAGCGCATCGACTTCATGACCACACTGGAAGGCGTGTCGTTCGACTACGCCTGGCCGCGCCGGATCGACGTCAATCTCGACGGAATCCGCATTCCGGTATTGAACCGCGAGGATCTGGCCACCAACAAGCGTGCCGTCGGCCGTCCCCAGGACATGGCCGACGCCTCGTGGCTCGAGGGTCAGAGGCACCGTTGATCCGGCCGGATCGACCCGCGCACCGCTCCGAATACCTCCTCTGGGCAAAGAAACGCCCGCCCGCGACATACAACCTCGCGCGCAGCGGCGTGGCTACGCTTCCCATGGACCGGCTGGGCCTCTCCCTGGCCGACGTGCTCACCGTGGAGCCGTACGCCGACGGCTGGCGCCCGGTGGCGGAGCGCATTGCCGCGCGACACGGTCTCGGGCCTGAGAACGTGGTCACCACCCACGCATGCTCCATGGCCAACCACCTGGTGTTCGCGGCGTTCGTCGAGCCCGGTGACGACGTGCTGCTGGAATCTCCCGTCTATGAGCCGCTCGCGAAGCTGGTGGCGTACTTCGGCGCGCGCGCGGTTGCGCTGCCGCGCCGCGAGGAAAACGGCTGGCGCCTAGATCCCGGCGACGTGCGGCGCGCGCTCACCACGAAGACGTCGCTGGTGGTGCTCTCCAACCTGCACAACCCCACCGGCGCGCACGAGGATGATACCGCGCTCGCGGAGATTGCGCAGGCCGCCGCGAATGCCGGCGCACACGTGCTGGTGGACGAGGTGTACCTGGAGTTTCTGTGCGCCGCGGGTGTGCGCAGCGCGGCGCGGCTTGCGCCCAACGTGGTGGCGACCAGCAGCATGACCAAGGTCTACGGCCTCGACGCGCTGCGCTTCGGCTGGGTGCTGGCGGAGGCCGCCGTTGCCGAGCGCATCCGCCGTCTCAACGACCTGTTCTCCGGCGACACCGCGCACCCCAGCGCGCGCATCGCGTTTCACGCGCTCGCATCCGCTGACGCACTGCTCGACAACGCCAACGCGCTGCTCATGCCCAACATCGACATTGTGGATCAATTCGTGCGCGGGAACGAGCGCCTGTCGTGGGTGAAACCGCGCGCGGGAACCTGCGGGCTGGTGAGGGTGGCGGGAATCGACCGCGAGACGCTCAGCGAAACCCTGCACCGCGACCACGGCGTGGCCATCGTGCCCGGCCGCTTCTTCGATGCCCCGCACCACGTCCGCCTGGCGTGGAGCATCGAGACCAGCGATCTCCGGGAAGCGTTGACGCGAATCGGTGCCGCACTCGCCGCGCTTTCCTAGAGACCGCGTATCGGGACTTGCTCGCGCAGGAGCTTCTGAAAACGCGGGTTGTCGCGCAGCGGCTCCATCCACCGGCAGCGCAGTCCCACAACGAACCACTCGTGCGCCTGGATGGCCTGTTCGGTCAGGTCGAGCGCGCGATCGATGTTGCCGTAGTACGCATACATGGCAGCCAATGTGTGGTACTGAACCCTTTCCTGCTTGAACAGGTCGGCCAGCACATCTCTTGCGGCCTGGTCGTCACCCAGCTTCACCATGGACGCCAGCATGGGGACTTCGGCGCGTTCCACACGCAACGCCCGCGCCTTGCGCGCGTACTCGATGGCGTCCGGGTAGCGGTGTTCGTGGTAGGCGATCCAGGAGCGCACGAACCACGCCAGGCCGAACTCCGGGTACATATCAAGCACGCGTTCGATCTCGCGGGTGGCTTGTTCGTACTGGCCCTTCATGTCGTAGGCCTGGGCGAGTATGG
Source organism: Candidatus Krumholzibacteriia bacterium (assembly GCA_029865265.1). NCBI lineage: Bacteria > Candidatus Krumholzibacteriota > Candidatus Krumholzibacteriia > Candidatus Krumholzibacteriia bacterium. The sequence goes on from JAOUHG010000008.1 coordinate 93,463, forward strand.
TGCGCATGATGGGTGAGTTTGGATCCAGATCGACCGCCTTCATTTGCTGCTCGATGGCCCTGTCGTAACGGCCCAGCATCATGAAGCACAGGCCGTACCAGTGGTAGGCGATGGCGTTGCTGGGTTCGAGACCGATGGCCGTGCGAAAACTGGTCTCGGCCGCCGTCCAATCCCAATCGAAGAACAGCTGCACCATGGCGAGCGACGCGTGTGCTTCCGCGAGCAACGGATCCAACCGTAACGCGCGTTCGCTCGCTTCGCGCGCGTTGGGGAAAGCCACGGTGGCCTTATCCCAGTTCCACATGCCGCGAATGATGTGGCAGGCGGCGAGGCCGGCCAGGGGTGGCGCGAACGTGGAATCAAATGCGATGGCGAGATCGAACCACTCGATGGCCGCGGCCACATCGGCTGGCGTGCGACGGTTGAATGAATCGCGACCGCGCAGGTACGCATCCAGCGCCCCTGGATCCACCGCCCCGCTGGTCTTCAGCCGGGCCTGCTCATCGGGTGTTATCCGCACGCTCACTTCACGCACGATCTTTGTCGCGAGCTGTGACTGCAGGGCAATGATGTCGCCCGACGTCGGGGCGTCGTAACTGCCGGCCCACATGTGGATGTCGTCGACCGCGTCGATGAGCTGTGCCGTGATGCGGACTTCATCGCCAGAACGCAGCACCGCCCCCTCCACCACGTAGCGGACGCGGAAATCATCGGCAATCTCACGCAGCGGCCGTTTCCTTCCCTTTTCGGTCATTGACGATGTACGGGAGATCACCTTGAGGTCCTTGATCTGCGCCAGCCGGGTGATAAGAAGATCCGTCATCCCATCCACAAAGAACTCCTGCTCAGGATCGGCGGACATGTTGACAAACGGGAGAACGACCAGGGACTCGGGTTCTCGGTGATGGATGATGTTCCAACCTGTCCACGCGAGACCGACCACTAGCGCAACGGCCCCGGCACGGAGAGCGATCTTGAAGAGGCGCTTCCGGAAAAGACGCCGGATACGAGCCTCGAAACCTTCGGCCTGGCGTAGCGCCTTGCCCATCGCTTCCGCACTCCCGAAGCGGTGCGCGGGGTCCTTGGCCATGGCCTTCTGCACCACGCGCGCGGTCGACTCGCGGACGTGCGTGTTCAGCCGTTCCACCGGCTCCGGTGTCGTGTTCACGATTGCGTTGAGAACCACCGCCGGGTGAGAACCGCCGAACGGCCGCCGCCCGCCCAACATTTCGTATAGAACAACACCGAGGGAAAAAATATCGGAGCGAAGGTCCAGATCCTCACCACGCGCCTGCTCCGGTGACATGTAGAGGATGGTGCCCACCAGGGCCTTCTCGTCCGTCAACGTGGGCAGCTCGCCACGCAGCGCGAGCCCGAAATCAAGGATGCGCACGCGGCCGGCCTTGTCGATATGGATGTTCTCCGGCTTGATGTCTCGATGCACGATTCCTGCGCGATGAACCTCGGCGAGGCCGTCGCACACCGCCCGGGCTATCTCGACCGCGCGTCGCACCAGGAGACGTCCGTTGCGGATCACGCCGGAAAGTGGCGTGCCTTCGACGAACTCCATGATGATATAAGGCTGGTCCACATGGACACCGAACTCGTGGATGGTGACGACGTTCTGGTGGTTGATTGCGGCGGCGGCCCGGGCCTCGCGTTGAAAGCGGGCGAGGGCGTGTTGATCTCCCGACAGGCGAAAGGGCAGGAACTTGATGGCAACCCGCCGGCCGAGCTCCAGGTCCTCGGCCAGGTACACCTCGCCCTGGGCACCTTCCCCGATCTTGCTCAGAATCCTGTAGTGGGAAACCACCGTCCCGATCATGGTACTCCCGGGCGGCGCCCGCCCTGTACTGCGGCCAGTGAATACTATACCCCGCCCGGGGCGGTGTCAAACCCACTAGTCGTTGTGCAGGAGGACGGCGCCGTCGGCGCCGGTGGCGAACACCGAGCGCCCGTCGGTGCCCCAGATACCCATGATATCCCCGGCAAAGCCGGAGTCGGTATTGCGCCACGAAACCCCGTCGAAGTGAATGATGACGCCGCCGTCACCCACCGCGAAGAGCGATGTGTCGGAAAGCGCGCGAATGTCCCGCAACGGCGTGGCCACCGGACTCGCCATCGCCTTCCACCCGTTGCCATTGTTGAAGAGGATCTCGCCCGCCTGCGAAGCGACGTACACGTCGCCGCGCCAGCCGCTCACCGCGAGCAGGGGCGCAGACGCCGGCGTGTCCTCGATGGTCCAGCCGTTGAGTTCATAGGGATCGTCATAGCGGATAATCGAGGTCGCGTTGCTCGCCACCGCGAAGACATCGTCGATGGCGGCCGCCCATACGTCCACAAACTGGTGGTTCTCGGCGCCGGCGGGCACGGTTGCCTGCGTCCAGGCCCCGCCCTTCCACACCAGCAGGGTTGCGTCGTCACCCGCGGCGTACACGCGGAAGGGTTCGCCGAAGCGCGAGATCAGCGCGGTCAGTCCGCGCAGGGTGGATGATGCAGGGCTGTTCTCCTTCTGCCACGCGCCGCCGGTGTAACGGTAGATCACCCCGCCGTCTCCGGCCACGAGGACATCGCCGGACACGGCAATGGCGTGCAGACCTTCCGGAAACGACCAACCGAAGCCGTCGCGATCGCGCACCACACCACCGCCCGGCCCGCTGCCCACCGCGATGTAGTAGTCCCGGTTCGACCACACCGCCTCGAAAGCAAACGGCTGGCCCAGGTGGCGCGGCGACCACTGCGTGCCGCCGCCCATGAGCACGGAGCCGTAGTCACCGCCGGCAACCCCGGTACCGTCCGGGAACACCCACAGCGACCGGACGTGGTTTGTCGTGCCGGACGGAACCGGCGACCACGACGCGCCGTCGTAGTGGAGCATCATGCCGTTGTCTCCCGCCGCCACGATGTCGTCGGGCGCGTTGCCCGCCACCGCACGCAGGGTGCTTCCCACGCCGCTGGTCATGGGTGCCCACGCGGCGCCGTCGAAGTGCAGAATGCGGCCGAACTCGCCCGCCGCGACCGCGTCGGTGGCGGACGCGGCCCATACGTCATACAGGTTCTCGGTGTAGAAGGTGGTGTCCTCGATGAGCAATGTGCCGTCGTGGCGCAGCACGATGCCAGCGTCGCACACCACGAACGCGGTACCACCCGCCGCGAACACCGCGTTGCCATCCACGCCATCGCGCGCATCCAGCCGCGACCAACTGCTTCCATCGTAGTGGAGAAGCTCGGTGGTGTCGGGATAGAGCGGGGTGGCTGCAACCGCGTAGACGTTCGTCGCGGAGGTTCCGTGCAAATCACGAATCTGGTTGCCGGTGGGGGAGGACATCGCGCTCCACACGCCGCCGGCACGCCGCAGGATCGTGCCGCCGTCGCCACCCGCAAATACGACCGACGACGACGCGCCCCACAGGGCACGCAACGTGTCGAGTGGCGCGGGGAGCGACTCCGCGCGCCACGCGCTGCCGTCGTAACGGAGAATGCCACCGGCGTGCGCGGCGTAGAGATTCTGCCGCGACGTTCCCCATATGGCGTGGATGTCCCCAACGCCAAGCCCGCCGCGGATCTGGTTCCACACGATGGGCGCCGGTGGCGGTGGGCTACCGGGGGCCACGGGGTCGTTCGAACAGCCGGCGGCGATGACGCAGCCGAGAAGCAAGCGTGCGAGCACCCCTCGAAGCGGACGGTTGTTCATGGGCAGGTGTTCCTGGTGACCGCACGGAGCAGCACGGGGTAACCGAATCATTCTAGGCCAGCTTAACACCCTGTGCCAGCGGCGATTCGGGCGGCGGGCCGCGGAACGCGGGCCCGCTCGCGCGGCGGAGCGGCTATAATCGGCATATGTCACTGCCCATCTCCCACAAGGTCGCGCCCGCCACCGAGGGTGATCTCCCTGAGCTCCGCGAGCTCCTCGCGTCGGCCGGGCTCTCCGCCGACGGCCTGGACGACTTTCTCGCCACCACGCTCATCTCGCGGTCGCGGGGGAAGATTATCGGCTGTGCCGCACTGGAGATCTACGCGGCGTCGGCGCTGCTGCGCTCGGTGGCGGTGGACGCGGGCTGGCAGGCGCGCGGGCTGGGCGCGGAGCTGGTGGAGAAGGCCATGCGGCTGGCGCAGTCGCGTCAGGTGAACGAGATGTTCCTGTTAACCACCACGGCGGCGGAATACTTCGAGCGGCACGGCTTCGCGCGCTGCGCGCGCGAAGAAGCACCCCAGGCCATGCAGCGGTCCCTCGAATTCACCGCGCTGTGCCCGGCGAGTGCGGTGTGCATGCGCCGCACCATCGAGCCGCCGCGCCCGGCAATCCGAACGCCGCGGACGCCCCGCGAGGAGTAGCAGCCCTGATCAGTCTTTGGGAACCCGTTCGCCGATGAAGAGCCAGTCGCGCGAGCCGTTCGCCGCCGGCTGAATCCAGCCCGAGCCCGACCACACCGCCGGATCGTCCGCAATGGCCTTGTCGCCCTTGGAATCCTCGTCGTTGTCGAACGTGAATGAGCACCCGTGGTTCTCGCCCGAGCGGTCCGAGAAGGAGAACGCCTGGTCTCCGCCCCATCCGTCGAGGGTCACGGTGCCGTTGTTGGCGGGGCTCTCCTGCGTCACGTAGAAGTCGTCGCCCGCGATATCGCCGCAGTCGTCTTTAACGCTGAAGTTGGATGTGTAGGTGAAGTCGATGTCGATCCAGCCGCGCGAATCGGCGGACCACGCGTTGTCGACCACCTTGCCGCCGTACGCGCGCCCCGAGATGTGGATGGTGCCGGCGTCCTCGTCGCACACCAGGGTCACCGCCGCGCTCTCCAGCGCGTCTGCGTAGTCGAAGCTGAAGGTCCAACGCCCGTCGCCCAGGAGCCCGTCGATACGCAGGCCGTAGGCGGGGGGCAACGCGCCGCCGTCGGGATGGTCGTGCAGGGCGAAGATAGCGGCGTTGCTCTCTTCCTCCGGGCCGAAGCGCAGCACCGTGCCCGCGTCGCCCACCGCGTATACCTCGTCCGCCGAGCGCCCCCACACGCCGAACAGGTCCTGGTCCGTACCGCTGGCCACGTCGATCCACGAGTTGCCGTCGTAGTGCATGATGCGGCCACCCTTGCCCACCAGCCAGATGTCGTTGGTCGCCACGCCCCACACGTCGTAGAGGTTGGTGCCGAACTGCGCCACCGGTGACCACACGGTGCCGTTGTAGTGGATGACGATGCCGCCGTCGCCCACCGCCCACGCGTTGTTGTAGGCCGTGCCCCACACCGCGGACAGGTTTTCCGTGGTGGGCGTGTTCATGAACGACCACGCGGTGCCGTCGAAGTGGAGGATGGTGCCACCCACCCCGACGGCAAACACATTGTCCGGCGACGATCCCCACACGCCGAACAGCGTCACGGTGGTGATGTCGGCGAGTGTCGTCCAGGCGGAGCCGTCGAACTCGAGAATGGTGCCGCTGTCGCCAACGGCCACCGCCTGGTACTCCTCGAAGCCCCACACGTCGTACACGCTGCGGGTGGTGCTGCTCGACATGGGATCCCACGCATCGCCGTCGTAACCGACGAGGGTGCCGACGGTACCCACGGAGAGCGCGCGGCCGTCCGTCGCACCCCACACGGCGCACAGGTCGTGGTAGACCAGCGTGGGTTTGCCCTGCCATGGGTCGGTGTCGAGGTGAATGGCGGTGCCGCGGGTGCCCACCGCGATTACCTCGCCGGCGGGAGAACCCGAAACGCCCCACAGCAGCTCGGTGGTGCCGCTGTCCATGGGACGCCAGCTGTTGACGGCGGCATCGCCGCCATTACGGTTGTGCGAGTTCGTGTCGGACGGCGCGGCAACGTCGCCACCCTGGCCGCACGAAACAAGTACGGAGAAGACGCACAGTTGCGCGAAAGCAAGCCATCGCTGCGAAGGCCGGAGTTGCATGAGAATCAACCTGCTCTGCTGAACTGGAGGTAATACCGGGAGACCCGGGGGCCTCCGGAGAAACGATGAGGCGGATTTAGCGCGTGCATCAATTGTATCAGAGAAGGGCCCATGGTTTCCAAGGGGGGCGCGTCGCGGGCCGCATTTTGTTCCCGTTGTTTCTTATGAGGGCGCGTTGTTCCGCGCGCGACACTACGGTGTATACTCGTGCCGGAGAAACCGGAGGGCGGCATGGCGGAACGAACACAACGAACCTGGGCCTACCGCGTCGTGCGCCGCGTGGTGATCGCGGTGATCGGCGGCACCATCGTGCTGCTGGGTGTGGCGATGCTGGTGTTGCCTGGCCCGGGGTTGCTCACCATTGTCGGCGGGCTTGCCGTGCTGGGACTCGAGTTTGCCTTCGCGCGCCGCTGGCTCGCGCGCGCAAAGGAGAGCACCCGTCAGGCGGCCGACAAGGCGCGGGACCGCTGGCGGGCCGGCAAGGGGGACGGCGGAGCCTAGTCGATTCTCTGTTTGTTTGCCCGGCGTTCCCGCATGTGGCCGATCAACGTCCACCGGGGCAGCTTGCCACGCATGTCCGCGACGAGCAGCACAAGCCCAACCAGCGGCGCAAGTGCTTCGAACCACGTGAGACGATCCCACAGGTAACCGAATGATCGGTTCTCCGGTCATCGTCGAAAGTCGAACTCGCATGGCTCTCGCCGATTCAGGATCCAAGAAGCCACGCTGCTCCCATGCATTGATGATAACCACGGGGCTCTGGGGAGCGTCTGAAAAGACATCAAACACGCCGTCTTTGCGGAGACGAACGATCTCGTTGACTATGCGATTGATATTTGCTCGGGCCGATTGACGGGCTCGCACCCGAGCGGCATCGCGCAAACACAACACAAGATAAGAAACAGCGACTTGGTCAGGTTCGTGATGTTGTCTCCTCCATTGAAACGTCAACCAATCCTCCGCGCGTTCGGCGCTGGTCGCCTGCTTGCCGCGCCGGCGCCCACCGCCGCAGTGCACAGGCCGAGCCAACGGCGTGGAGCGGCGCATGTCGTTGGGAAACAACAGGAACGGGGTGCAGACGGTGACGGACGGGAGCCGGCGGATCCCGGATGCGGTGAGCGCCCGGGCCGGGAACGTGGCGTTGGCTCGGCCTCCGCGGCGGGCGCCCGCGCCACGGGGTGATGTCGGCCGATCAACACCGGAATCGCCGCGGAACGGCGAGGCCGTGCGAAGGGGCACCGGATTGTTCACAACTCGTTTATTATCATATAGTTAAGTTGAACGTCCGTCGCCCCGTGGAAGGGCCCGAAGACCCCGGAAATCAGTTTCCATCCGGGCCTCGACCCTCTATTATTGCGGCACATGAAAATTGTTTCACAACCCGCCGCCGGGCGGGGGTGGAACGGGGACGCGCGAGTCAGGTACAAGGCGTCCCCATGCCGCAAAAACACAATCGTGCGCAGGATTACGCCTGCGGGCCGGACCCGCTCAGGAAGACCAGGAGAAAGCTGAATGTCGATCAACGAGAGGATCGTGCCCATCCCCATCGAAGAGGAGATGCGCAACTCGTATCTCAACTACTCGATGAGCGTGATCATTTCCCGTGCGCTGCCCGACGTGCGCGACGGACTCAAGCCGGTGCACCGCCGCGTGCTCACGGCGATGAACGATCTCTCGCTCTCGCACAACCGCGCGTTCCGCAAGTCCGCCAAGGTCACCGGTGACGTCACCGGTAACTACCACCCGCACGGCACGCAGGCTGTGTACGACACCATCGTGCGCATGGCGCAGGACTTTGCGCTGCGCTACCCGCTGGTGGACGGCCAGGGCAACTTTGGTTCGGTGGACGGCGATCCCCCGGCGGCGGAGCGGTACACCGAGGTGCGCATGACGTCGTTCGCCGAAGAGATGCTCGCCGATCTCGAGAAGGAGACGGTGGACTTCGGCCCCAACTACGACGAGTCACGCACCATGCCCATTGTGCTTCCGGCCAAGGTGCCCAACCTGCTCGTCAACGGTGCCACCGGCATCGCGGTGGGCATGGCCACCAACATCCCGCCGCACAACATTCGCGAAATTTGCGACGCCAGCATTGCCGTGCTCGACAATCCGGAGATTGCCGACGAAGAACTGCTGGGCGTGGTCAAGGGCCCGGACTTCCCAACCGCCGGCATCGTGCTGGGACGCGTCGGCATTCGCCAGGCCTACACCACCGGCCGTGGCCGTGTGGTGGTGCGCGCGCGCACCCACGTCGAGGAGGCGAAGGGCGACCGCGAGTGGATCATCATCGACGAGCTGCCCTACCAGGTGAACAAGGCCATGCTCATCGAGCGCATCGCCGACCTGGTCAAGGACGACGTCATCAGCGACATCGCCGACATCCGCGACGAGTCGAGCCGCGAAGGCATGCGCGTGGTCATCATTCTCAAGCGCGACGCGGATGTGCGCGTGGTGGAGAACCAGCTCTTCAAGCACACGCAGATGCAGGTCACCTTCGGCATCATCATGCTGGCGCTGGTCAACAACCGGCCTGAGGTGCTGACCCTGCGCGACATGATCCAGCACTGGCTCAACCACCGCGAGTCCGTGGTGGTGCGCCGCACCAAGTACGACCTGCGCAAGGCCGAGGAACGCGCCCACATCCTGGAGGGCCTGCGCATCGCGCTGGACCACATCGACGAGATCGTGGCGCTGATCCGCGCCTCCAAGGACGTCGAGACGGCGCGCGGCGGCCTGATGGCCAACTTCGGCCTCACCGAGATCCAGGCCAACGCCATCCTGGAGATGCGCCTGCAGCGTCTCACCGGCCTCGAGCGCCAGAAGATCGAGGACGAGTACCAGGGCCTGCTCAAGCTGATCGCCGAGCTCAAGGCCATCCTGGCCGACCGCAAGAAGGTGCTCGAGATCATCAAGAACGAGATCCACGAGATCCGCGAGAAGTACGGCGACGAGCGCAAGACCGAGATCGTGGACGCCGGCCCGGTGGACTTCAACATCGAGGACCTGATTGCGGAAGAAGACATGGTGATCACCATCTCGCACGCCGGTTACATCAAGCGGCTCCCGCTGGATGCATACCGCCAGCAGAAGCGCGGCGGGCGCGGCGTCACCGGCATCAAGATGCGCGACGAGGATTTCGTCGACAACATCTTCATCGCCTCGACGCACAGCTACATCCTGTTCTTCACCGATCGCGGGCGTTGCCACTGGGTGAAGGTGCACGAAATTCCCGAGGCGGGGCGTGCGGCGCGCGGCAAGGCCATCGTGAATCTGCTGGGGTTGCAGGAGGGTGAGCGCGTGACCGGGCGCGTGCCGGTGAGCGAATTCCGCGAGGACCGTTTCCTCATGCTCGCCACCCGCAAGGGGCTGGTGAAGAAGACCACGCTCAGCGACTACGGACGCCCGCGGCGCGGGGGCATCATCGCGGTGAACCTGCGCGACGGCGACATGTTGATCGGTGCGGCCATCACCAACGGCGACCAGGACATCGTGCTGGCCAAGAAGAACGGGCGCTCCATCCGCTTCCACGAGGGCGATGTTCGCGCCATGGGCCGCACCGCCACCGGTGTCAAGGGCACCACGCTGCGCGACAATGACGAAGTAGTGGGCATGGTGGTGGTGAGCCAGGGCGCGACGCTGCTGACCGTCACCGAGAAGGGCTACGGAAAACGCTCGCCGCTCGAGGAGTATCCGGTGAAGGGCCGCGGCGGCATCGGGGTCATCAACATCAAGACCACCGAGCGCAACGGCAAGGTGGTGACCATCCAGGAGGTGAAGGACAACGACCAGATGATGGTGATCACCAAGGACGGCATCGTCATCCGCTGCCCCATTTCGGGCATATCCGTGATTGGCCGCAACACGCAGGGCGTCCGCCTCATCAATCTGGAAGAGGGCGACCGCGTGGTAGACGTTGCACACCTGGCCGTGGAAGAGGAAGACGCATAGGTGAGACTCAAGATGGAGAAGATATCCGAGTTCACGGTCCGGCGGCTTTCCAACTACTTCCGGATTCTGCTGGAACTGGAGAAGTCCGGCACGCCCACCGTGTCCTCACAACGTCTGGCCGAGCTGGGCGGCATCACCAGTGCGCAGGTGCGCAAGGACCTGTCGTACTTCGGCAACTTCGGCACGCGCGGGCTGGGCTACAGCGTGTCCGAATTGAAGGCGGCCATCATGGAGATCCTGGGGCTCAACCACCAGTGGACCATGGCGCTCTTCGGCGCCGGGTCGCTGGGCCAGGCGCTCTTCTATCACCAGGGTTTCCGCGACGACGGCTTCTTCTTCCGCCACGTGTTCGACATCGACGACAAGCGTGTCGGCGGCAAGTGGTTGGACGTGGAGATCTCGCACCAGCGCCACGCCGAAGAGGTGCTGCGGCGCGACCCGGTGGCCATTGCGGTCATCGCCACGCCGCCGGCCGCGGCCCAGGATATCGCCGACATCCTGGTGCGCGCGGGCACGCGCGGTATTCTCAATTTTGCGCCCACCCAGCTCGCGGTCCCGGAGGATGTTTCCCTCCGCAACGTGAATCTGGCGGTTGCGCTGGAGAGTCTGAGTTTCTTTCTTTCGCAGGAATGAGTTCACGCAACACGGCATATCTTCTGCGGACGGCGGCGCTTCTCGCGCCGTTCGTCATTTGCGGGCTGGCGGGGCAAAACCCCCGGCCTGCGCACGCACAGGGGGACGCGTCCGCGGAGCCGCGCACCATTCGCGTGGCCCCGGGCGACGTGGTGCTCACCATCGTGCCCGCCGGAACGTGGAAGTTCGGTACGCGGGGTGGACGCCTGCTGCTGGAGAGCGGCGGCATCGCCGTTTTCAGCACGGATGACGAGGGCAACCTGGTCGAGCGGCTCAACACGGCGGGTGGAACGAAGTCGCTGCTGCCTGCGGGCGGCGTGGGTATGGTGCAGGAGGGTGCACCCGGTGGCACGCGCTATCCGTCGCCGCGCGCGGACGACGACCACGATGGCAGAATCGACGAGGACCCGCTGGATCGCATCGACAACGACCACGACGGCAAGATCGACGAGGACTTTGCCGCCATCGGCGACGTCATGGCGGTGGTGAAGTACGGCGCCGCGGAGGGTGGTGCTGTTGCCGTACGCCAGGAGGTGTACGCGTGGTCGTTGTCGCACATCAATCGCATGGTGGCCTCCGCCCTGGTGATTCGAAACACCGGCAACGTGGTTCTGCCGGGGCTGCGCATCGGCGTAACCCTGGTTCCCGGCGCCGCCATCGCGGACAACAGGCTGCTGGCACGCAGCAAACAGGGTGTGAGTGGTGACTACACGACCGCCAGTGTAATGCTCCGTGGCAACGACGAGTCGCTCGCCGTGCTGTTGGTTGCACAGGCCGGGGAAGCAATGGCGGAATGGGATGTTCGTGACGACGGCGAGAACGTGGTTGCCGTGTCGCCGGTGTTGACCGACCTGGCACCCGGTCAGTCCGCAACCGTCTACCTGGCCCTGGTGGCAGCGCCCGCGGATGAGACCCAGGCCACGCGCGCCGTGCAGGCGGCGCGTCGCACCGTGCTGGGCGATGGGACCGCGCGCATGATTCCGCCGCCGGTGGCGCTCACCAGCCACAACCAGGATCTCGCGCCCGAAATGGGTGACATACCCGTTTCCTTGAACGGAGCCCCGGTGGTCGACGCGTTCTGGCTCAAGGCCGGCAAGCTCGACGAGATCCTGCTCACCGGATCGCCCAATCCTTTCCGCGACGCCATCTCGATCGACTACGAGATCCCGACCAGCGTCGTGGACGAGGACGGCGTGGAACACACCCTGTCCGGCGCGGCGGTGGCGACGAGCGTCAAGGTGTACAACGTGACCGGGCGGCTGATCGCAACGCTGGTTGAGTCCACGCACGGCCCGGGGCGTTACCGCACCGGCTGGACCGCGCAGAGCGACGACGGCGGCACCGTGGCCAGCGGCGTGTACTACGTCAAACTCACCATCGGCAAACGCAGCGTGACCAAGCGCCTGGTGCAGCTGAAGTAGGAAAGGTCACGCGGACCGTCGCTTGCGGACCAGCATTGCGGGTGCGCGGCGAATGCGGCTCACCGCTCGTTGAACGTCTTCCCCCACTGCCACTGGCCATACACCGTCTTCTTCGGGAGCTTGCGGCCGTTCGTGCGCATGGCCACCATGGCCAGCCCGCGGTGGTGCGCCTCGTGCGCAACCATGTAGGCGAGGAACGTGGACGGGCTCCCCTTCCAGTGCTTCACCGCGCTGGTCTCTTCACACCGTTCGAGGTAGCGTGCGATCATCTTCTCCGAGGCCTTCAACGCGCTGGTCAGCTGCGCTTTGGTTGGCGTGCTCCCGCGGGGGAAGGTCTTGAGCCTGCCCACCAGGTCCGGAGCGGCGTACTGCATCCAGCGCACGCGGACCCCGTGCATGTGTGCAAACTGCTGCGCCACCGTGCGCGTGCGCGGCGCATAACTGTCCTGGAGACAGGCGGCCGGGATACGCTTGAGCAGGTAGCGGTTGGCTTCGTTGCTCATGGCCCAGGCTTCGACCAGCGGGGATGGCATGGCAAGGCCTCCTTGGGATGGTGGCTGTCGATCCGGCGATCCTACCACCCGCCCCCCGGCAATTTCTTCCCCCCACTACCGAACTGGCCCGCCTCTTGTTATACTTCCCCCGGGACAGGTCCCAGAAGGAGTCGCCATCGAAACCGTTCGTAATCCACATATCGGGGGAAGCCCTCCCAAGTGAAGCGCGCATTTGAAGTTATCACCCGCGCGCGGGTCGAACGGGCCTACCTCGTGGGAGTCGCCCTCCGGGGTGCCTCCGCCGAAGCCGCGCACGAACACCTCGACGAACTCGAGCAGCTTGCCGTCACGGCGGGCGCCGAAGTGGTCGGCCGTACCGTCCAGGGACGGGGCCGAATCGACGCCACCACCTACATCGGCGTCGGCAAGGTCGACGAACTCAAACAGATCTGCGACGAATGGGCCGTCAACCTGGTCGTCTTCGACGATGACCTCTCGCCCGCTCAGGCCAAGAACCTGGAAAAGATACTCAACGTGCGCGTCATCGACCGCACCGAGCTGATCCTCGATATCTTCGCGCGTCACGCCAAGAGCACGCAGTCCAAGATCCAGGTGGAACTGGCGCAACTGGAGTATTCGCTGCCGCGGCTGAAGTCCTTCTGGCAGCACCTCGAGCGCCAGGCGGGCGGTATCGGCACGCGCGGCCCGGGTGAAACGCAGCTCGAAGTGGACCGCCGCAAGATCTACCAGCGCATCGGCAATCTCAAGCGCCAGCTCAAGAAGATCGACCTTCGGCGCGAAATGCTGCGCCGCGCACGCGGTGAGCGCCACATCGCCGCGCTGATCGGCTACACCAACGCCGGCAAGTCCACCGTGATGCGCCGTCTCACCGGCGCCCAGGTAGTGGTGCGCGACCAGCTCTTCGCCACCATCGACACCACCACGCGCCGCATGAACGGCCACAACGGCAATGGCAACGGAAACGGGAATCACGACCACGACGTCCTGCTGATCGACACCGTGGGTTTCATCCGCAAGCTCCCCGACCACCTCAGGACCAGCTTCAAGGCCACCCTGGGCGACACCGCCACCGCGGAGTTGTACCTGCACGTGGTGGACATCTCTCATCCCGCGTGGGAAGAGCAGATGGAGATTGCCGACACAACCGTGGCCAGCATCGACAACCCCGGTGTGGAAACGATCTACGTGTTCAACAAGGTCGACCAGGTGCCGGCGGAGGTGCTGGAGGGGTTGCAGGTGCGCTTTCCCGACGCGGTGTTCGTTTCCGCGGCGAGCGGAGAGGGCATGGACGCGCTGCGTGAGCGTATCGACCAGTTCTTCTACGGCCGCAACGTGCGCGTGGAGGTAACGCTTCCCGCGGGTGACGGCAAGACCATCTCGCTGGTGCGCCGCCTGCTGCACGACGCCCACAACGACTATCTCAACGATCTGTGCGTGCTCAGCGGCACCATCGAGAGCAAGCTCATGAGCCGCCTCGAAGCCATCCCCGGCACACGCGTCCGCTACCTGATGTAGGCGGCGCGCGCTCCCCACCGGACACGCAGTGCGCGCGATCCATTCCAGAAGCCGGACGGCCACGACGCTGGCCCTCGTGTTCGCGCTGGCGTCGTTTGCGTTCCACTATGCACTCGAACGCCGCCTCGACCGGCTCGAGGTGTTCGAGCAGTACAACGTCGTCTTTCAGGCAGATCCCAACGACCGCATCAGCGCCATGAGCCACGGCTGGGGCAGCTCCGGCCGCAACGTTGCCCACCCCAACCTGGCCACCTTCACCAGCCCCTTTGTACGGGCGATCGCCATGGCGCTCACCCGCAGCGGCGTGACCGATGACGAAGAAGCGGCGAGGCGCGCCCTCGGGTTGCTAATCGTTCCCATCGTGTCGGCGGTGACCACCGCAACAGTCTTTGCACTCTTCCTGCGACTCGGGCTGTCGCTCCTGCTCGCTTCGCTCTTCACCGTGCTGGGCGCAGTATCCTTCAGTCCGTTGGTGTTCGGCAGCATTCCCGATCACCCGGCGTTGAGCGCGCTGGTCATCGCCGCCGCGTATCACCTCTTCCTGGCGACGGAGCGAACGCGCACCGTTCGGTGGGCAGCGTGGTTCGCGGTGATGTTCGCGGCGGCAGGCATCACCATCACCAATCTGGCCATCATCGCCATCCTGATGCTGGGGTCGATGTGGGCCGCCGGCCGCAACCGTCCGCGCGCGACGCTGCAGGTGGCCGCGATGGCGACGGGTGTCGCCATCCTGACCTTCGCCAGTTCCTTCGCCATCAACCAGGTGATTCGCGGCGAGAGCTTCGAAGCGGGCCGGTCGAAGTCGTGGGCCACGGCGTTCATCCACGGGGCCGATCTCCCCGCGCGGGCGATCCGCTTCCCGGCCGCCATCGCCAACACCATCGCACCCGCGCGAATTTCCACCGGCGGCCCGACGATGAGCTTCCGCCCGGACGACCGCTACCAGTTCCGCTTCACCTTCGAGGAGGGGCCGGGACGTCCCACCGCGCGAAACCTACCGGGCGCGATTGCGGTGTTGCTGGCGGCGGCGGGTGTGGTGGTGTCGCTGCGGCGCAGGCCGGCATGGAGCGCGGTGGGCGTGGCCTCCGCGGCGGTACTCGCGTTCAACTGGATCCTGCACAGCGCGTGGGGAGACGAGATGTTTCTCTACTCACAGCACTGGTTCGTGTCGCTTCTGCTTCTGCTGGCGATTGCGGTGGTGGCAATGAAACGCCGGCAAGCCGCGGTGTGGTTCCTCGCGTTGTTCGTGGTTGCCGTCGCCGCAAACAGCGCCGGGCTCGTCACCACCATGCTGTCCCTGCTCCAGGCCAATCCCGGCTAGTTCCGGTTTCCCGGCCCCGGCAGCGTCTCGTGCGTCGCCGTCCGTCTTGAATACATCTCGTAGAACGACGCCTTCACCTTGTTGAGACCTGGCGCCTTTGCCTTGTACTCGTAGTTTTCGTCCAGTTGCACCAGCACAAAATAGGACAGCATCACGAAGAACACCGGAATCAGGTAGGGCAGCATTCGCCGCCAGCGGTGCTGGTAGAGCAGGCGGGCGGCCAGCACCGTACCCGAGGCGAGAATCAAATCGAAACCGACCGACACCAGGTAGAGAAAGCGAATATCGAGCCAGTCCGCCGGAAAGCGAAAGAAGCAGAACGGCGTCACCACGATGTACGTCCACGCAATGAAGAAGCGGATAACCCGGTTACCGAAAATGAACCCGAAGAACGAGTAGGAAATGATGCACAGCAGAATCACCACGCGGATGGCGGTGGCGAAGTCGTAGATGAACCGCACGGGCGCCCCCGCGTTGGCCACCAGGGTGGAGGAGTGAATCGGAAACACCATGCGCACCAGGTAGCCCGCAAAATTGCGCGGAATCGACCACCACGTGACCTCGATGTCGGATGCACCGGGTACCTCGCGCTGGATGGCCAGCTTGACCACCAGCACCGCCAGCGCGAACCCGGTAAACAGCACGACATTGCGGTCGAATATCTTTCGTCCCGTCGTCTCCCGGAAGAACAGGTTGAACGCCACCATCAGCCCCAGCAGCGAGAACATGGATGTCTTGGAGAGCAGGCAGAGGGTGAAGAAAAGCAGGCACAGGTTGAAGTTTCGCTCCCAGATGGCGCCGTTCTCTTCGAGCTCGTTCTTCACGTAGAAGATCATCGTGAGCAGGGTGAGGGCGGTGATGACCAGGTCGCTGCTGCCTGAAACGGTCATCACCGATTTCCCGTAGTTCCCCACCGCGAACTCGAACAGGAGCCCCGACAGCACCGCGATGGCGCGGTCCTGCAGCAGCGTCCGCACCAGGAAGTACACCAGGAACGCGTTGACCGAGTGGACCAGAACGTTGAAGAGGTAGTACGAGGCGGCGTTCAGGCCGAAGGCCTCGAATTCCAGGAAGAAGATCAGGTTGGGGAGGGGCTGGATGGTCTCGTGCAGTCGGCTGGAGAAGAGCTGGCGCCAGTCCGTCTCCACCTCAAGGGCCTGGATGAGGTAGTTCCAGTCGTCGCCGTGCCAGAAGCTGTTGTTGCGCGCCAGCGAGAAGAAGGCCAGGCCGAGCGCGGTCAGGAGGCCGAAAAATGCAACCTCCTTGATGCGCGTCGTGCGCTTTCGTGGCGTCGGTTCGGTGGGCATGGAGTCCTGACGGCTGCCGGCGGTCAGCGAGGATGATAGCCGGGGGTGCGGGGGGCGTCCAGCGATTTGGCCTGAGGACCGCGAGGATCGCGTCCTCACGCCCCGAACCCCCGTGGGGTGCCGGCGACCGCTGCCGGCGGGCAGATTGTCTGCAGATCATCTTGCCGACTGGAATATTGCTTGCTGTAATTTTTCACCCGGTGCTATAAGCGAGAACGCTTTGCATCGCACGCGCGGACTGGTGCGCCGCGCTCCGACACCCTGAAGATCGTCAGCCCACGTCCCGGAGGACGCGCGTGAGCCAGCTTCGCTTCGGCGCAACCGACTTTGTCTCCACCCGGCCGCTCCTCTTCGGCCTGCTCAACGACGAATCCCTGCGCCACTGCGTGTCTCTGGAACCGGCCGCGGCCATCACCGAGTCGTTTGCGCGCGGGCGCTGCGACGCCGCCCTCATCCCGACCATCGAGTACCTCCGCGGTGTCGGCCAGTACCTGCTCGCCGGCCCGGCCCTGGTGGGGCGCAGCGCGCCCGGCAGCATCATGCTGGTTTCCCAGAAGCCCATCGACGAGCTGGAACGGGTGGCGGTGGGAGAATTCTGCCGCAACGCGGTGGCGGTGCTGCGCATCGTTCTGGCGGAGAACCACGAGGTCTTCCCGGATCTGCTGGTGGAGAAGCGGATCGGCCAGGACGACTGGCGCGACCGCTACGACGCCGTGCTTCTCACCGGCGACGCCGCATTCCGGGAGGCCAACGCCGAGCGGGTCAAGGGCCTCATTCGGTACAACGTGGCCGACGTGTGGAAGCTGGTCACCAAAACGCCGCTGGTGCACGCGGTGTGGGTCTACGACGACCGCCAGGTGGCCAACGAGATGGCGCTGCTGCTCACCGCCTCGCGCGACGAGGGTGTGGGACGGTTGCCGGCCGTGGCCGAGGACATCGCCCGCGTATCCGGCATCGACGCCATGCTGATCTACGACTACCTCACCCGCGCCTGGTCCTACGACCTCGGTGACGAGGAGCTCGACGGCATCCGCGTGTTCAACGACCTCGCCCGCAAGTACGATCTCATTCGCGACAGCCGCATTGCCGCGGTTGCGCGCGCCGTCTAGTCACGCACCCTCCCGTTTCGCTTCCCCCGCCGCGATGTGCGCGAGCCGCTGTGGCTCCGGCAGCCGGTAGCGCGTGCAGCACGCCAGCACCAGACGCCAGCTCGAGGTAAAATCGATGAGATGCCCCGGGGAGACGAACAGGGGCTTCACGCCGTCGCGCGTGCGCAGCACCGTTCCCACGTGTTCGTCGTTGTAGTAGAGATTCGCGCGCGCTCCGCGTCGCTCCCCCACCGGGCCGTGCACGCCCACCAGCCGGCTCTTGGCCGACCCCACGGCGGGGACACCGGCCCAAAACCCCACGTGACTCGCCAGGCCGAAGCCGCGTGGATGCGCAATGCCCTGCCCGTCGCACAGAATGGCGCCCACCGGGTTCTTCACCCGGCGCAGGCTCGCGATCACCGCCGGAACTTCGCGAAAGGACAGGTAGCCGGGCACGTAGGGAAAGGTGAGCGGCCGCGCCGCGATACGCGTTTCGAGCAGCTCGAGGGATGGAAAGGACATCACCACCGTGGCGGCGATGAGGCGTTTGCCGTCGCGACTGATGGCGATGTCACTGCCGGCGACGGTGCCAATGGTGCCCAGGAGCAGTTTGTGGAAGACCAGCTCCTCGCGCAGTTCGACCTGCAGCGCCCGGGCTCGCTCGATCGACACCGTCCAGGAATGCAATCTCGGGATCTTCATGATACCTGCCCGGGACTCGCCGGTGGCGTCACCCCCGCGAGGTGCGGTATGCTAGGGGGACACTCTCATTATAGACGAGATCGCGGAGGCTGGCATGTCGCACATGGTGCATGATTTCAACGAGTACCGGAAGAAGATGAACGACCGCATCCTCGCCACCGACAACCTGGTGGTGAAGCGGTTCTTCAACCTGGACACCAACACCTACCAGGACGGCGCCCTGCCCGCCAGGACCAAGGAAATGCTGGGGCTGGTGGCGTCCATGGTGCTGCGCTGCGACGACTGCATCCGCTACCACGTCCAGGAATGCCACCAGGCCGGGGTCAGCCGCGAGGAGTTCTTCGAGGTATTCAGCGTCGGGCTGGTGGTGGGCGGGTCCATCGTGATTCCCCATATGCGGCGTGCGGTGGAGTTCCTGGACGAGCTGGAAACGGAGAAGAAGTAGCCCCGCATGTGGAGCTCCATCCGGCAGTTCATCGACCGCCACGACTCGTTCGTGATCTCTTCGCACATCAACCCCGACGGAGATGCCATCGGCTCGGAGCTGGGGCTGGCGCGGTTCCTGCGCCAGATCGGCAAGCGCGCCGTGATTGTCAACTCCACCGACACGCCCGACGTGCTGCGCTTTCTTGACACCGCGGACGAGATCCACGTGTACGGCGAGCCCGATGTGCGCGGGCTGATCGACGGCATCGACGCGGCCATCATCGTGGATGTGAACAACTGGGACCACCTGGGCCATATCGGCCGCGCGCTGCAGGCGCTTTCCCTGCCCCGGGCGTGCATCGACCACCATCAGGGCGAGGTGGCCGGGTTCGCGGAGACGACGGTGGCCGACACCAGCGCCGCCGCGGTGGGGCTGTTGATTCTGGAATTGATTCGCGACATGAAGGGACGCGTTACGCAGGACATCGCCGATCCGCTCTACGCCGCCATTATCACGGATACGGGGACATTTCGGTTTTCCAACACGGACGCGCGCGTGCTGCGCGCGGCGGCCGAGCTCACCGATGCCGGCGCGAATCCCTTCGAGATGCACCGCCGCGTGTTTGGCAGCAAGAGCTGGGGTGCGGGCCGGTTGCTGGGCCCGGTGTTGAGCACGCTGGAATCCGTGGCGGGCGGCAAGGTGGCGGTCATTTCCGCCACGCTGGAAATGGTGAACAACGCGGGCGCCAACTACGACGACACCGACGGCTTCGTGGACCTGGTTCGCGCCATCAAGGGTGTGGAACTGGTGGCCTTCTTCAAGGAGACCACCGAGGGCGACATCAAGGTGTCGCTGCGCTCCAACGGCAACGTGGACGCGAATGCGATGGCGCGGCGCTTCGGTGGCGGGGGGCACACCATGGCGTCGGGAATGCGCTTGCCGGGGCCGATGAAGCGGGCCATCGAGGACTTCCTGCGCGAATGCGCACGGCTCGACGACTTCCCCGTCCGTTGAAGCCTGACCGGGCGTAACGGTTCAAAAGAGACGGCTCTGGAACTGCAAGCGCGGGGAGCGCAAGGGTCTCAGTTCCGGAGCCGTCGCGGTGACTTGGAGGTTGTTAGTGATCTTTCTACGAACGGGTGGGCGGGAGGTTCCGAAAAATCTCCGTCCCGGCAGGACGGGAACATCCGTGTTCCATCCACAGCGCGATACCCCATACAATTGATTCCATGGCACGCCTTCCCACCCCCATTGTCGTTGTGAGCCGCTGTCTCGGCTTCGACCATTGCCGCTACGATGGAGACATCGTGCGCGCGGACGTGGTGTCGCGCATCGCCGGCCATGTGCGCGCCATCCCGGTGTGCCCGGAACTCGAGATCGGGCTGGGTGTTCCGCGGCCCGTCATTCGCCTCGTCCACGAAGCGGCGGGTAGCCGGCTGGTTCAGCCGGAAACCGGGCGCGATCTCACCGACGAGATGAGTGCCTTTGCGACCCGCTTCCTGGAGTGGATCGGCGAGAAGGGCGTGGATGGTTTCATTCTGAAGTCGCGCTCGCCCTCGTGCGGCAACGGCGACAGCCGGGTGTTCGATGCGGGGGGCGATGAACTTGCGGAGTCCATGGACGGGCTCTTCGCGCGCGCCGCACGCGCCCGCTTTCCCGACGCGGCCATGGAAGACGAATCCAGCCTCACCGATCCGGTCGCCCGCCACGAGTTCGTGACCGCGCTCTACGAAAACGCCGCGCGCCGCCTCGGGCGCAAGCTGCCGCGCGAGTGGCGTCTCCCCCCGGACCTCTCCTGAGTTCGTGTTGCGGCGAAGGGCTACGTGGCCGGCACCGGCTGCTCAACCACCACCGCCGCCTTCGGTTTCAATTCGCGGTACACGAAGGCCAGCGACAGCCCGCTGATGGGAACCGTGACCAGCAGTCCCACGCCGAGCGCGACGATGCCAAGCAGGTTGAGGCCGACCAGCAGCAGGAAGAGCAGAAACAGGTCCATGGTGCGGCCGCGCGTGATGTCCCAGCTGCGCTGGATCGCCTCCACCGGACCCACCGCTTCGTCGACAACGACGAACCCCACGAACCACAACCGCAGCAGGAAGATGATTCCGGGAATGATCAGCAGGACCAGGCCCATGAAAACCGCGA
Organism: Candidatus Krumholzibacteriia bacterium; assembly: GCA_029865265.1. Lineage (NCBI taxonomy): Bacteria > Candidatus Krumholzibacteriota > Candidatus Krumholzibacteriia > Candidatus Krumholzibacteriia bacterium. Next base: position 114,380 of record JAOUHG010000008.1, read on the forward strand.
TGCCCACGATGATCATGGCGGCGATGTAGATGTGGAGGCGGGCAAGACCGTCAAAGAGGTTCTCGAAGATCGGTGTCTCGCCGTCACGAAACCGGAGGTAGATTTTGGCGAGGCCCAGCGCGAACGTGCTCGATACCAGGCTCGCGATGACGGAGATACCGAACTCCTGCAGCCGGGTGTCGAACGCGCTGTCGCCGGCCCACTCGATGATGCCCGGCACCGCCCAGGCAACCAGCGTGACGCCGACTATGAAGGCCGCGCGCGCCTGAACCGTCTTCCATCCAAATCGAATCGATTCTCCCAGCGGGAGACCCTGTGGGTTGGGCATGGATTCCTCCTTGAAGGAAAGATACACTAGAGGCTCGGCCCGCAGACACCCCCAATATCCCCGGACGAAAGGGACACCGGTCATGAGCAAGCGAAGCGCCCGACTCCTCCTGTTGAGCAACTCCAAGAACTACGGTGGTGGCTGGCTGGACCACGCCGAGCCCTGGATACGCGCCTTCATGGGTGGCGTAAAGAACGCGATATTCGTACCTTACGCCGGGGTGACGGTGAGCTGGGAGGACTACACCACCATGGCAAGAGAGCGGTTCGAGAAGATGGGCATCGCGGTGACATCGGTCCACGAGGCGAAGAATGCGGCGAAGGCGGTGGCGTCCGCCGAGGCCGTGTTCGTGGGCGGCGGCAACACGTTCAACCTGCTGAAGACCATGTACGACGACGGGTCGCTGTGGGCCATCCGCGAGCGGGTGCTGGCCGGCGCGCCCTACATCGGCTGGAGTGCCGGGTCCAACGTGGCCTGCCCCTCCATCCGCACCACCAACGACATGCCCATCGTGGAGCCGTCGAAGTTCGACGCACTGCGCCTGGTTCCCTTCCAGATAAACCCCCACTTCACCGACGCGATGATCCCCAACCACGGCGGCGAGACCCGCACCCAGCGCATCGCCGAGTTCACGAAAACCAATCCGGGTGTTTACGTCGTAGGTTTGCGTGAAGGCAGCGCAATCGAGGTCGACGGAGCGGCGCTCAGGCTGCTCGGGCCGCACGAGGCAAGGATCTTCCATGGCGACAGGGATCCCGTGGACTGCGCGCCGGACGCGTCGCTGGATTTCCTCTGGGAGGTTTAACATGAAGCAGGGGGCGCTTCGAACCCGGGAAACCCCGACGTTCCGGCGCGCGGCCGCGGGTGCGGCCATGGTGATTGCCGTGTGCGTCACCACCGCGGTGCGCGCGGAGCCGGCGCAGACCATCCGCAGCGGCCCGTCGCGCGTGGCACTGCTGGAACTCTACACGTCTGAGGGCTGTTCCAGCTGTCCGCCGGCCGAGACGTGGTTCTCCAGACTCGCCACCGACGGCCGCCTGTGGAAGGACGTCGTGCCGGTGGCCTTCCACGTTGACTACTGGGACTACCTGGGCTGGACGGACGTCTTCGCCAACGTGGACTTCAGCGAGCGGCAGCGCGATTACGCCGCGGCGTGGAACTCGGACCGCATCTATACGCCCGGCTTCGTGTGGAACGGGAGCGAGTGGCGTGGCTGGTACGACAAGCAGCCGTTGCCCGCGACCAGCGGGAGCCCCGGCACGCTGACCGCGTCCATTGCCCGTGACGGCATCGACGTGACGTTCGCACCCGCGACCGCGCCGACCGAAGGAATCGTGGCGCACGTTGTGGTGCTGGGCATGGGAGTCGAGCGCAACGTTAAGGCGGGCGAGAACAAGGGCAGGACCTTGACGCACGACTTCGTGGTGCTCGAGTATCAGACCATCGAATTCACCGCGCGCGAGGGCGCGTGGACCGGCCGTGCCGCGTGGCGCGCGCCGAAGGATCCCTCCCCGAAACGGCACGCCGTGGCGGTGTGGGTATCGACGGAGCGGGGCGCGTTCATCCAGGCGGCGGGTGCGTTCATCACGCCCGAGGCCGAGGCTGAACTCAAGCTCACGCAGCGAGGAGGCAATATCCGTATGAGCAAGATCAACAAGACCGACGCCGAGTGGCGCGAAATCCTCACCCCGGACCAGTATCGCGTGACACGCGAGAAGGGCACGGAGCGCGCTTTCACCGGCGAGTATGTCGACAATCACGAAAAGGGTGTGTACCTGTGCGTGGCCTGCGGACAGCCGCTGTTCGCCTCGGACACCAAGTTCGAGTCCGGTACCGGCTGGCCGAGTTTCTACGAGCCGGTGGACAACCGCAACCTGGCCAGCGAGGAGGACCGCAGCTTCGGCTGGGACCGTACCGAGGTCATGTGCGGACGCTGCCAGGCGCACCTGGGCCACGTGTTCGACGACGGCCCCAGGCCCACCGGCCTGCGCTACTGCATCAACTCGGTGGCACTCAAGTTCGTGCCGGCGGATCCCAAAGAGGACCTGGCCGAGAAGAAGAAGTAACGCCCCCAGAGGCTGATACCGAGCGGGGCGGTGGCGCGATCCACCGCCCCGCTTTTTCGTTCCGGGCGGCTCCGGCCCGCCGCCAGGCTGAATTTAAGTAGTAGTAGCTTCTGCTGCTATCGAATGGACAATTCCGCTTGACTTGCCCCGACGATAGTAGTAGTCATGGCAGCTATGAAGCCCATTCCGAGCCTGGAAGCGCTGGGCCTGACCCGCCTGGAGGCCCTCGCCTACGCCTATCTCGTCGCCAATCCGGCCACCACCGGCTACCGGGTCTCCAAGGGCATCGGCAAACCCACCGCCAACGTCTACCGCGCGCTCGAGAGCCTCGCGCGCAAGGGCGCCGTGACCGACGACCGGGCTTCCCCGCCGTTGTTTCGTGCCGTGCCGCCCGATGAACTCTTCGACCAGCTCGAGCGGGAGTTCATGGACCGCCGCGAGATCGCCTCGCGGGCGCTCGCATCCGTGGCCGTGGAGACCGATGCGGACGAGGACGGTTTCTTTGCGTTGAAGGACCGCGACCAGGTGATGGGCCGCGTGCGCGTGATGCTGGCGGCGGCGCGGCGGATCGTGGTGATGGACGCATCAGCGCCGGTGCGGGTGGAACTCGCGGAAGCGATCGCCGACACCCGGGCGCGCGGGGCGCGCGTCTTCATCCTGGCCAGAGGTGCCGCGGGCGAGGACACACACGCGGACACCGTCGCGGGCGCGCCGGACGCAACGGTGTTGCGGGTCGCTCTGGATGCGCGCGAAGCACTCGTCGCCACACTGGCACCGGACGGGAAGGCCGCACGCGACGCCGTGTGGAGCCGAAACGCCACCATGGCGCGCACCCTCCACGACGCGATTGCGAACGACGCGTTCTTCGTGCTTGTGGAGCAGGGCCTGAGTGAGGGGATGAGCGTGGATGAGCTGGAAGGCGCCTTCGAGCGCTGCCGGGCGGTCCGCGGCTTCCCGGCCGGCTAGCGGGTGACGGCGGTACCGCGGCGCAGCGGTGTTCGCGACGCGGCCCCGTTGGGACGGCGCAGCCGGAAGGCGATCGCTGTTCCCTTCCGCCCCTGGGGATCGTCGCTCACCGTCCATGTGCCGTGCTTTAGCGAGAAATCGAGTGCCACGCCGGCGGAACGGATGGCGAACGATTGGAAGTTGCGCGCGAGCAGGACCAGACGCGCAAGGGGCGAGTCCGCGGCCCGCGCGTTGGCCAGGTTGGCCAGCATGGCGGCCGCTTCCTGCGCCGAGGCCGCACCCAGTGGCTGCCGAAGCATCTCGAATATGCCCGCGCCGTCATCGGCGACCACGATGTCGATGTCGCGCGCGTTGTTCGTAAAGGAAAACTGGATCCATGAGGCGCCGGCGTGGTCCACTGCGTTACCCATGAGTTCGCCGAAAGCACCGCGGCACAGTTCGCGCACGGCGGGCGTGTCGGACGCGAGCACGGGTGCAATGTGGTCCTCCCACACACGCGCCGGGTTGAGCACCGGGGTCACCCGGACCTCGCGCGCCAGCGACGAGGTGCGCTTGAGGCGGTACACGCGGGCGCGCGTCTGGCCGGACTGCTCCAGAAGCCCGGCTTCCACAAGAAGGTCGAGGTGCCGGTTTGCCGCCTGCCTGGAAATCCCGTATGCTTCGCCGATCCGGCGCGCGAGTCCCATGGGATTCATGGCCGCCTGGTCCAGGATGAACTCTCGAATGCTCTGGGTTCGGGTGCGTTCCATGGGCTGGTTTCTATCGACAGGGCGGTTTTTTGTCAACCTTATTCCCGGTGGGCCAGCGCCGCCGGGCGCCGAATTGTCAACTTTCGAGGAATGAATTGTCAATATTTTCGAGCTTAATTGTCAACATATACACTCGGGCCATTGTCAACCTGGCGAATGCTGCTTCGCAGCATTCGTTTACAGATGAATAGCTTACGTGAATTCTTCGACACCATCCGGGTCGAGCACACGGTGTTTGCACTCCCCTTCGCGTATGCGACGTTGTTCCTGGTGGAGGCGGGGTGGCCGCGTGGGCATTACCTTCTATGGATCACGGTGGCCATGATTGGCGCCCGAACCGTGGGGATGGCGGCCAACCGCCTAATCGACGGGGAGATCGATGCGCGCAACCCGCGCACAGCGGGGCGGGCCATTCCCGCCGGCCGCCTGGGTCGGGGGCGGGCGATGCTCTATACCGGTGTCGCCCTGGTGGTCTTTCTGGTGGCGGTGTGGCGGCTCAACCCGGTCTGCCGGTGGCTGTGGCCCCTCGTGATCGGAGCCATGGTTGCCTATCCGTACGCCAAGCGCTTCACGCCCTATGCCCATCTGCTCCTGGGGGCGGTTTACGTGATGATCCCGCCCGCGGTCTGGGTGGCGGTCACCGGCGAGGTTCCGCTGCCGGCGGTGCTGCTGGGACTGGGCGCCGGCCTGTGGGTGGCCGGTTTCGACATCATCTATGCTTGCCAGGACGCGGAGGTGGATCGGCGCGAGGGGCTGCACTCGCTGCCGGCCGATTTCGGGATCGGACGCGCGCTGCGCGTGTCACGCGTTCTGCACGCCGGCTTTCTCGTCTGTCTGGCCGTTGCGGGCTCGATGCTGTTCGTCGGGCGGTGGTACGGCGTGGGCCTGGTGCTGACGGCCCTGCTGCTCATCCATGAGCACCGGCTGGTCAAGCCCAACGACCTTTCCAGGGTGAACGCCGCGTTCTTTACTACCAACGGTATCGTGAGCGTGGCGCTGTTTGTTCTCATTGCGATCGATACGGTGGTGTAAATCACGATGGCCATCTACGCGGTTGGAATCACGGGCGGCAGCGGGGCACCCTACGCGCTTCGCCTTCTGAACGCGCTGACCGGCGCGGGTCACGACGTGCACGCCATCGTGTCACCGGCGGGGGAGAAGGTGATGCAGCTGGAGAGCGGCATCAAGCTCGGTAGGACGCTGCGTGATAAACAAGACGCGTTGATTCGTGCGAGTGAAATCGAAGCAGGGAAGGGAAGCCTGCGGTTGTTCGATCACATGAATCTCGCCGCACCCATCTCGAGCGGATCCTTCAAGTGCGCGGGAATGGTCATCGTGCCGTGTTCCACCGGAACGCTGGGGCGCATCGCGGCCGGTATTTCATCCAACCTGGTGGAGCGCGCCGCCGACGTTGCGCTCAAGGAGCGGCGCCGGCTGGTGCTGGTGCCGCGCGAAACCCCGCTTTCGGCAATTCATCTCTCCAACATGCTCACCCTGCACCGCGCGGGCGCGGACATACTGCCCGCCATGCCCGCCTTCTACCACCGCCCGAAGACCATCGCCGACATGGTGGACATGATCGTGGGGCGCATCCTGGACCGCCTGGGCGTGGAGAATTCGCTCTTCTACCGCTGGGGAACCGACACCGCGCCGGGCGACACCGAGATGGACTAGAGACTTCCGGACGCGCGGGGCGCGTGGCGGCCTCCGGGGTGCAGCGCGATACCGCTCCTCCGCTCATGGTCCTCGCGCGAAACATTTGAAATCGCGCTGCGGAAATCGCGTCGGAGCGGTATCACGCGCACCCGAACGCACGCCCCCCGGTGACCCAAGAAAAACACCCCGCGCCGTTTCCGGCACGGGGTGTTGAATCGATCGAGTGTGCGATCAGGGAACTAGAGATTCCAGGCCAGGCCGCCGCGAACCGACCAGTTGTCGGCGTTCTCGACGTTGTTGTACCAGCCCGAGCCCACGATGCTGGTGCTCTGGCTGACGCCCACCTTGAAACCAGCGCCACCCTGGAAACCGAACTTGGTGTCGCCCTGGTCGAACAGGCTGACGCCCGCGTCTTCGGCGGAAGCGTTCAGCATGTGAACCGCGACACCCGCGGCGAGGAACGGCTGGAAGCGGACGGCCGACGTCGGGATCGTCCACTTCATGTTCGCACCCACCGAAATGTCACGGAAGGACGCGTCGACGGAGTTCTGACTCTCCGTATAGTTCCAGTAGTTGACGAACGGGTTGATGTACATGTTCGTCATCGGAAGACCGAAGTCCGCGAAGATGCCGGCAACCCACGTGTTGTTGTTCTCGATGCCACCGAGGTCCGCGCTGACATAGCCGGCCTCGACACCCACTGAACGCAGCGGGCTGGTGGCAAACGCACTCGACGCAGCAACCGCGACAATCGCGACAACCGCGATGATGGAAAGAAGCTTCTTCATTGTGATTGACCTCCTCGATCGGTTCCGGCCGACAACGCTGGTCGACCTGACTGCGGTCGAGCGCGGCGCGGAATCCGTGTTCCTTGTTTGGGACCATCCGATGAGAGCAAGCGCGGGGCCATCCCCCTCCCCAGGGGCGGGGAAAATCATGCAATATAATGCGCTGCAATAGGTTACACTGGTCAAATAGGTCCCGGACGCACCCCGCGGGGGGGGGCTGCGCCAGCGTTGCCTTGTAAGCGATTCGCACAAGCGGCTCGCATTTCGATGATGGAGCGTTTCTCGAAAGGGAAGTAGATTCTCGATCATGCCCTATCGTGACCTTCAGTCCTTCCTGATGGCTCTCGAGGCCACAGGCGATCTCAAGCGGGTGCGCACCGAGGTCGACCCCCGCTTCGAGATCGCGGAGATCGCCCAGCGCGCGGTGCGCGAGGGTGGTCCCGCGTTGCTTTTCGAGCGTGTCAAGGGGTCGCGCTTTCCGCTCGCCATCAACTTCCTGGGCACGTTGTCGCGCATCGAGCGCGCCATCGGCATGCACCCGGAAGCGCTCGGCGAGCGGCTGGTGCGCCTTGCCGAGGAACTCAATCCGCCTACCCCCGCCCGCATCTGGCGTGCGCGCGATCTCTTTCCGCGCCTGCTGGCGTTCCGTCCCCGGCGCACCGCAAGGGGCCGCGGCCAGGAGGTGATCGACCGTTCGCCGGACCTGGGAGCCCTGCCCGTCATCACCTGCTGGCCGCAGGACGGCGGTCCGTTCATCACCTTTCCGCTGGTGGTGACACGCCACCCGCGCACCGCCAGAACCAACGTCGGTATCTATCGCATGCAGCTCTACGACCGCGGCTCCACCGGCATGCACTGGCAGATCCACAAGGGTGGCGGCTTCCACTATCGCGAAGCGGAGAAGCGGGGACACGCGCTCCCGGTTGCCGTGGCGCTGGGCGCCGATCCGGCGCTCATGCTCGCCGGCATCTTTCCGCTTCCCGAAGCGCTCGAAGAAATTGCGTTCGCGGGTATCCTGCGTGCGCGCTCCACGCGGCTCGCGCGCGCGCGAACCATCGACCTCGATGTTCCCGCCGACGCGGAATTCATCCTGGAGGGGGAAGTGCCGCCCCACGAGCGCCGCGTGGAGGGGCCCTTCGGCGACCACTTCGGCCACTACTGCGATCCCGCCGACTTTCCCGTTTTCCGCGTGAAGACGATCACGCGCCGCCGCCGCCCGGTGTATCCGGCCGCGGTGGTGGGGAAGCCGCCGCAGGAAGACCGTTATATGGGCGACGCGTCGCAGATGATCCTGGGTCCGTTGATCCGGCTCATTCGCCCCGAGGTACGCGACGTGTGGGCGTACTACGAGGCGGGGTTTCACAACCTGCTGGTCGCTAGTGTCGAGGGCCGCTACACGCGCGAACCCGTGCGCACCGCCATGGGTCTGCTGGGCGAGGGGCAACTTGGTTTGAGCAAGGTGCTGGTGCTCGTCGATCGCGACGTCGACGCCCGCAACTTCCGCGCGGTGCTTCGATCCATTCGCGCGCACTTCGATCCGCGCGAGAACTTCCATCTAATCTCGCGTGCGCCGCTCGACACGCTCGACTTCACCAGTTTCAAGATGCACCTGGGGAGCCGCATGATTCTGGATGCCACCGGCAGCCGCGCGCAGTACTCCGGCGGAAGCGCGCCGGCCGCGGGATCGGGCGGGGCGAGCGGCGAACCGGTTTCCGGCGACCCGGCGCACCTCGCGCCGCACGTGCGCCGCTGGAAGGTGTGGGAGGACGCGCTGCTGGTGGTGCAGATCGATCGCGTCGAGAAGGACGCGGGTCGAAGAACCCTCGATGCGCTGGTGGCCGCCCCGGCCCTGGCGGGCCTCAAGATGATTGCGGTGGTCAGCCCCGACGTGAACCTCGATGACGACGTCGACACCATCTGGGGTGTGTTTACGCGCTTCGACCCCGCGCGCGACCTGGTGTTTTCGCGGACGTCGCTGGCCGGGGTGCAGCCCATTTACGAAGGCGTCATGGGCATCGACGCCACCTGGAAGCCCGGCTACCCCGACGCGGTGGAAATGGACCCGGACACCGTCCGCAGGGTAGATGGGCGCTGGGGGAGCTACTGGGAGTAGCCCTGGTTTTCCCGATTGACAGGTCTGGCACCGGCGCGCTATCTTCCCCGTGTCAAAAAGCCGCGTTCAAGTCAGGACCGAGTTTCGCCTCCCCTTTTCTCAGGTTAAGCGACCCCAGTTTATGTTTGAGCGCAAGACGCGGATCGCGTGCATGCGTGTGCGAGGTCCGTGGTATCGGTTAGAATGTTTCGAAAAGGAATCTGATTCATGAATCGCAAACTCTATGTCGGCAACCTGAATTACAGCACCACCGAGCAGGATCTGCGCGAGCTCTTCTCCGAGGTCGGACCCGTTGCGAGCGTTTCGCTCGTCATGGACCGCGACACCGGCCGTCCGCGTGGTTTCGGCTTCGTGGAGATGGAGACGGACGAGGCGGCCGCGCAGGCCGTCGAGAAGCTGAACAACCGCGAGGTTGCCCAGCGCACGCTCACCGTCAACATCGCGCGTCCGAAGACCGAGGGTGGCCGCGGTGGCGGTGGCCGCGGTGGTTTCGGTGGTGGTGGCCGGGGCGGCTTCGGTGGCGGCGGTCGCGACCGGTACTAGTACCGGCCGAACGAGCCATCACTCGTTGACAGCTGAGAGCGCGGGGTCTTTGGCCCCGCGCTCTTTTTTTGTGGTCGGATTGACTAGCGGTACAGCGCCTTGACCTTGCCCCAGGTCGCCTGCTCGGTGGCCGTCACCTGGCACTGAATGCCCAGCGCGCCCAGGTCCTGGAAGCAGGGCGAGTACGCGGCCACGCAGGGGGAGGTCTGCTGCAGGTAGTAGTTGCCGCTCCCGGGGATGCCGCAAAACAGGGGATCCAGCGAGAAGTTGCTCCCGGTGTCACCCGCGCACACGGTGTCGCCGCCGGTGTTCATGAAGAAATCATTACAGCCCACCAGCGATCCGGTGAAGTTCCCGGCGCAGGACAGCGCGCCACCCGCGGTGCTGTTGCACACGATGTTCTGGTAGATCTGCGGCGTTGCGGGTCCCTGCAGGGCAATCGCGCCGCCGGCCGGGGCACCGTTGCCGTCCATGGTGTTGCGGTACACGGCGGCCGAGCTCTGCTTGATGTGGATTGCGCCGCCCGACGTGGTGGCGTTGTTCCCGGAGAGGATGTTGTAGCGGATCACCGGCGACGCGCCGTCGCACAGGATGGCCCCGCCTTTCGTCTCCATGCCGTTGCGGATGGTGAAACCCTCCAGAATCGAGCCGGGCCCCTCGGCGTTGATGAACGTGAAGCCACGCGCCGCTCCCTGGCAGTCGATGACGGTCTGGTAGGGACCGCTCTCCGACCGGACCAGGATGGCCTTGCCGTTGAAGGACACGTTCACGTTGCCGGGGCCGGTGTAGGTGCCCATGGCCACCACGACCTCGTCTCCGTTGGACGCGAGGTTGATACCCCCCTGAATGGTGGTGGCGTCGCCGCCCACCGCCGCGACGTACCAGGTGCTGGCCGACGCCGAACCGGCGGTCAGCAGCACGATCATGACCAGAATCATTTTCAGACGCATCATGGTGACAACTCCTCGTTTCGCGCCGGCTGCCGGCCGGCAAATTCAACTGGTTCTTGCATAAGGCGTTCCATGATTCGACCTTGCCGCGGACGGCGCGGGTTCCCGGCGATGGCGCGGGGTTTCCGGTTGCTCCCCGGACGGTGCTGCCCGCGATTGCCGCCACCCAAAACGGATGCTTTCATCGTAGGAAGGGTGGCGTGTAGACTGGCCCCAATTGCGGAGGTGGAACGGCATGCACAGACGCGTTTCTCGGGGGGTACGGGTGTTGGCCGTGTGCGCGGTGGCCGCCGGCGTTTGCGCCGGCTCTGCGCGGACGGGGAATGAGGCCGCCATTGCCACCTTCGCGGGTGGATGTTTCTGGTGCATGGAGCCGGCCTTCGACGACGTGAAGGGTGTGAAGGCCACCATCTCGGGCTATACCGGCGGTCCCGAGGAGAACCCCACCTACGAGCAGGTTTCCAACCGGGAAACCGGTCATTGCGAGGCCATCCAGGTCGAGTATGATCCGCGCAAGGTGAGCTACGCGCAGTTGCTCGAGGTCTACTGGCACAACATCGATCCCACATCGGGAGACGGGCAGTTCTGCGACCGGGGACCGCAGTACCGGCCGGAGATCTTCTACCACGACGGGGACCAGAAGCGCCTCGCGGAGGCGTCCCGCGCCGCCGTGGAGGAGCTGCTGGGCACGGTGGCGGTCGACATCACCGCGGCGGGCGCGTTCTGGCCCGCCGAGGAGTACCACCAGGATTTCTACACGAAAGAACCGGAACACTACGCCGCGTACCGCAAGGGTTGTGGTCGCGACAAGCGCCTGCAGGAGTTGTGGGGAGACGACTCCGGTCACTAGAGGTCAATCAGCATGAAATCGTTTTCGCCTTTGGAATGGTCGTTCTGGCTCCCCGTGCTGGTGGCGGTGGCGTGCGGCATGATCGTGGGACTGGAGCGCCAGCTGCGCGGCAAGCCGCTCGACGTCCGCACCGCCGTTCTCATCTGCCTGGGTACGCACGTGTTCATCCGTCTCGGTGCCGACCTCACCACCGAGCGTGTGGACGCGACGCGTGTGCTGGGCCAGATGGTGACGGGGGTGGGTTTCCTGGGTGCGGG